>NZ_JBFAJY010000004.1:56675-229215 GCF_040655445.1 Streptomyces sp. NPDC050423 | reverse complement strand
GCAATGGCTCCACACCTACAATCACCACCGCGGACACACCGCGCTCAAAGGCCAACCACCCGCCAGCCGCGTCCCCAACCTCACGGGTCAGTACACCTAGGCGCTCTGTCCGCGAAGTCCCGTCTGGTGCGCGCCCTCCGGGCGTACGGCTGGACTTCGCGGACATGACCTGGATACGCGGGCGACCGGTTCGCGCGGGTGAGCCGTCCGGCGGTGCGGCGGTTCGACACACGGGTCGGCAGTCGCTCGGCGAACCGGCCGGACGTACCGGAGAAGTCGCTCGGCGAACCGGCCGGACGTACCGGAGAACCGGAGTGGATACGCACGGAGTACGGTCGGCGAACCGGAGCAGAAGAGGATAGGCGGCACAGGGCGTCTCCCGCGTCCACGCGTAGGGAGGCGTCCGACTGCGCTCGCCCACCTCCCTACGCCCCCGGAGACTCATCCGTGTTCAGCAAGATCAGCGACACCGCCACCGGGGCGCCGCCCCGGGCAGCCGGGCATCCCGGGCCCACGCGGCGCTGGTCCGTCGCGCTGCGGCGGACGCCCGTCTCCCTGTGGAACGACGACCTCTCGGACTGGGCGGCGGCCCTGACGTACTACGCCATCCTCGCGCTGCTCCCGGCGCTCCTGGTGACGGTGTCCGTCATCGGGCTGGCCAATCCCCGGGCCACGGACGCCCTGATCGCCGACATCACCGCCTTCGCGCCGGCGGAGTCCGGCGCCGCGCTGCGCCAGCCCCTGGAGGCGGCCACACAGCAGCGGACCGCGGTCTGGCTGCTGGTCGCGACCGGGACCGTCAGCGCGGTCTGGTCGGCGTCCAGCTATCTGGCCGTGTTCCGGCGGGCGCTGCACGCGATGCACGGGGTACGGGACACCCGGCCCGCCCTGCGCAAGGCGCACACCATCGTGGCGACGGCGATCGGGCTGCTGCTGCTCCTGATGACCAGCGCGTTCGCCCTGGTGCTCTCCGGCCCGCTGGCCCGCTGGCTCGGACACCGGATCGGCCTGGCGCATCTGGGGGACGCGGTGTGGGCGGCGCTGAAGTGGCCCGTGCTGCTCTGTCTGGTCGCCTGCCTGATCACGGTCCTCTTCCGGACCGGTCCGGCGTCGGCGCGCGGGTCGGGCCGGGCACTGCCGGGCGGGGTGCTGGCGGCGCTCCTGTGGCTGGTGGCCTCGGCGGGATTCGCGTTGTACGCGACGTACATCGGCTCCTACAGCCGGCTGTACGGGTCACTGGCGGGGCTGGTGGTGTTCCTGATCTGGGTGTGGTTCACCAACCTGGCCCTGCTGACGGGCGCCCAGTTCAACGTGGAGCTGAGCCGGGTGCGGTGCGCGGACACCGCGTTCGACCGCGGGACCTGCGGGCAGCGCAACACCTCGAGCGGTGCTTCAGGCGTCCGAAGCAGTGGTGAGGTCAACTCTCGACGCGCGGGACCTCCGGCCGGCCGTCGGCGGCGGTGATCTCGACGGCGGACAAGCCGACGTCACCGGAGCCGACCCGGACCGCGTCCGCCCCTCCGCGTGGATGTCGCCGGTGGCCGTCAAGCTCCCCACCTCGCCGTCAATCTCGACCGCCGTCACATGGTCTCCGCGCGTCGCGATGCGCCCGCCAACCGCGGCCTTGCCGATCCGGCCGCCCGGCTTGACGCTCAGGGCGACAGCGGCCGGTTCCACCTGCACGCCCTGCACCGGGCTCAGCCCGACTCCTCCGGAGGTGGTCAGATCGCCCCGGACCTCCGGCCGCGGAAGATCCTTGCTGACCTGGATACCCACCGAGCCGTCTCCCGTGGTGGCGATCGAGTCGAATGACGCATGCCCCAGGGACCCGGCATGGACGTTGAAGCCGAACGCGTCGGTCCGGGGGCTCTCGTCAGGAGCAGAGCGCCGCGACGGATCGAAGTGCGATGTCGATCGAGGCGTGGAGATCGCTGCGTTCGGCACCGGCTGCGGCGTGGACCGCGAAGCCCTCGCTGAGGACCATCACGAAGCGCGCCAGGGCTCGGGTGTCCACCTCTGCCGGGAGATCACCGTCCGGAATCGCTCGGGCCAGCCGTTGCTCAAGGGCGGACTCCGTGGCGGCCCGGCCGGCAGCCAGGACCTCGGAGACGCCGGCGTTCTGCGGCGAGCAGGCCAGGCCGCCTTGAACGGAGAGGCAGCCGCGGGGGTGGCCGGTGGCCGTCAGGGCATCGGCGCTGCTACGCAGGAAACTCTCGATGACCGCGTACGCGGTCGGTTGCTCGAAGGTGCCGGCGACGTAGGCCACCTTGGTCGTGCGGTAGTGGTCGAAGGCGCGTGTGAACAGCTGTTCCTTGCTGCCGAACGTGGCGTACAGGCTGGGTCTGTTGATGCCCATGGCGTCGGTGAGGTCGCTCATCGACGTGCCCTCGTAGCCCTGCCGCCAGAAGACCTCGACAGCGCGGTCGAGGACCGCCTCCTCGTCGAAGCCGCGAGGTCGGCCCGTACGGGGCCTGTCTGTGTTCACGACACCACCCTACCGCTCGGTACAGATCGCCGATCACTTCGCCAATCGATCGGTACAAAACGTGTTACGTTGATCCAACCGAACGGTACAAAAGGAGGAGGCGGGGGCCGTGACCACCATCGGAATCATCGGGGCCGGCGAAGTCGGCAGCCAGATCGCCCGTGCGGCCCTGGCGAACGGGTACGAAGTGGTCCTGGCGAACTCGCGGGGTCCCGCGACGCTGGCTCACCTCGTCGCGCAGCTCGGTCCGGGCGCGTCCGCCGCAGAAGCGGCGGCCGCGGCGGCCGCCGGCGACTTCGCCGTACTGGCGATGCCTCTCACCTCGGCAGACCGGCTGCCGGTCGAGGCGCTGGCCGACAAGGTCGTGCTGGACACCAACAACTACATGGCATGGCGCGACGGCCGCATCCCGGCGATCGACTCGGGCGAGAAGACCGAGCACGAGCTGCGCCAGGAGCAGTTGCCCAGGTCCAGGGTCGCCAAGGCCTTCACGCACATCCAGGCACCGGTCCTGCTCACGGCCGGGCGGCGGGCCGGTGCCCCCGGCCGGCTGGCGCTGTCGGTCTCCAGCGATTCTCCCGACGCCGTCGCGCTGGTGACGCGGCTCTACGACCAGTTCGGCTTCGACACCGTGGACAACAGTCCGCTGAGTGCGTCCTGGCGCACCGCGCCGGGGCAACCCGCCTGGAACCACCACGACCGCCAAACGCGTGCCGAGCTGGCCCGCAACCTGCGCGACGCCCGGTTCGTCGCCCACGCACGCCCATGATCACGGGTGCCTGACCCGGCACCACATCACCGAGAGGGAGACTCATGACCGCACGACCGCTCCAGGGCAGGACCGCACTGGTGACCGGAGGGTCCCGGGGAGTAGGCGCCGGCATCGTCGCCCGCCTGGCAGCCGACGGCGCGGCAGTGGCGTTCACCTACGCCCGGTCCGCCGAGCGCGCGGACGCCGTGGCGGCCGCGGCCGTCGCGGCGGGCGGTATCGCGTTCCCGATCCGCGCCGACAGCATGCACGAACAGGACGTCGAAACCGCCGTCACGCGGACCGTCGAGCGGTTCGGCGGCCTGGACGTTCTCGTGAACAACGCCGCCGTGGGGTCCTTCGCGCCGATCACCGACCTGGCGATGGACGATATCGATGCCATGCTCACGATCAACGTGCGGTCCGCCGTCGTCGCGATCCGGCAGTCGCTGGCTCACATGGGCGCAGGCGGGCGGATCATCAACATCGGCAGCATCAACGCCGACCGCACGCCGTTCCCCGACCAGTCGATCTACGCACTGACCAAGGGCGCGCTGGCGAGCCTCACCCGTGGCCTCGCGCGTGAACTGGCACCGCGCCGGATAACCATCAACAACATCCAGCCCGGACCGATCGACACCGAAGCGAACCCCGCCGACGGACCCGCCGCGCAGGCCATGCTGGGTGTCATGGCGACCGACCGCTACGGCACCGCTGCCGAGATAGGCGCCTTCGTTTCGTATCTCGCCGGGCCTGACGCCGACTACATCACCGGCTCCAGCCTGAACATCGACGGCGGCTTCGCCGCCTGACGCCGCGCGGCATGCGGCAGTTCGACGACACGGTTCAGGCCCCCGTGCTGCCGTCGACGAGCTCCCGGATGATGTCGAGGTGGCCGTTGTGCCGGGCGGTCTCCTCGATGAGGTGCAGCAGGATCCAGCGCAGATCGGGGTGGTGGCCGTCGGACCGCGGACGCTTCGCCGGGGTGTCCAGGTCATGGGCGGCGACGAGCTCCCGGTAGCGGGCGCACTGTTCCTCGTACTCCGCCATCACGTCGGCGAGCGGCATGTCGACGGCGATGCGCATCTCGCGGTCGGGATCCTCGTCGGTCCACGGGCCCTCGTCCTCCCCGCCGAGGAAATCGACCTCGAACCAGGCGTACTCGACCCAGCGGAGATGGTTGAGCACACCCGCGAGCGTCATCAGGGGCGAGCCCGGGAGCAGGGCCCTGCGGGCGTCCTCCTGGGCGAGGCCCTCGCACTTGGCCAGTGCGGTCGCGCGGGTGTAGTCGAGGAACGTGGTCAGCTGTGTGCGCTCGTCCCAGGCGGGAGGCGAATCGGTGCGTGTCATCGCGGTACACCTTCGTGGCCTACCGACGTCCTGTCCACCGCTTAACCCGTGAGGCCCGGCCGGGCCTCCGCCCCCCGGGGAGTCGCCTTGGGGTCCACGCGTGGGCCCGTGGGCCCACGCCCCGGGCGGCAGGGCTGATTACGCTCATGAGTGACCGACTGCGAGCCGCCCGACGCCGCCACCAGGCGGCCGATCAGGCGCGCTCCGGTGCGCAGGGATCTTCACGCTCTACCTGATCTGCAGGGCGGTCACCTCTCGGCCGGTGTGTCCGGGTGAAGCGGGTGGCCACACTTTTATGGGGTGCGGTGTCATGAGTGACGGATTCTTCTACTCGTACCACGTGGGCTGGAGCCGACCCGATGCCGAGTCGCTGCTCGGGGACCTGGAGGCGGCCGGCGTCCGTCCCGCGCACCCGGCCACTCGGCGCATCACGCTCGTCAGCCCGGGAGCCGAACCATCGGGCACCCAGTCGTGGGTGACCAGGGACCAACTGGTGCTGCTGGCCGGCCTGCAACGGCTGGACCAGGTCGACTTCCTGCTCTGGGTGAGCAGTGGAGCCGAGATACCCACCCGGGTCCGGCGGACGGACGACGGGACGGTCGCGCTGCAGTTCGCCCTCGGCGCGCTGAGCCGCGACGAGCGGGAAACCGTCGTCCGCGCGATCCGGGAGGCGATAGGCAGGGCCTCGGTGCTCTGTATCGGCTTCGTGGTCGACCGGGAGGGCGCGTCGGCGGCGACCGACTGGAGGGGCTTCATAGTGAAGGGGGCGGTGTACTTCGACTGCTGGCCGGACACGCTTGCGCTGCGGTCCGAAGTCGCTGCCGTGCAACCTCAGTTGTCGGGGGTGAGCTCGTTCGAGCAGTCCCCCTGGGTCGTCTACGGCAGTGAAGTCCCCAGCAGGTGACGGAAATAGGGGACGGCGGTCACGGAGGATAGCGGTAGCCTGCTCGAACGTGTGCCCGATCTCCTCGGGGTAGGGGATGCGAACGGCAGTTGTACATGGACGAGTTGGGGGACTGGTCGTGTCTGGCATGGGCGGAGTCGCGTACTCGGGCGGCAGTGGCGGATTCATCGGCGCTGTGCCGGCGGGCCGGGGGCGACAGCCGCTCCCGAGACCGCTGCGGGCGGTGCAACTGCTGACCCGGGCACTCTTCGTGTTCGCTGTCCTCGGCGGCATCGGTGTTCTGACCGTGGCGTCGTCGGTCAACGAGGTCGACGGCCGGTTGTTCGGGCTGCTGTTGTACGCGGCACTGCCCAGCGTGACCGGGTTCGTGCTGTCGCTGTACGTGCGGGTCGGCGGCGTCTGGATCTGGCGCGGTCTCCTGGCCGTACACGTGTGGCTCGCACTCGGCGGGCTCGCGACGCTCAGCGGGGGCGGCGGGCGTGGGCTGACCCAAGTGGTGATGCCGGTCGCCGTCGTCGTGGCGCTGTTCCGGGCGAGCTCACGCGATTGGTTCGAACTCCCTCAGGAGCAGCGGCTGGCCCCGCGTCCCTTCAGCCTCGCGCGGATGATCAAGTGGCGCCGGGACGGCGGCCAGACGGCCCTGGAGTACCTGGGCCTCGTCCTGGTCGTCGTCGCCCTCATCGGCGGGCTGGTGGCGACCGGTATCGGTGCCGGGATCACGGGCGGCGTTCACCGCGCGATCTGCTCGCTCACCGGCAGCGCCTGCCCCGCACCCGGCACCGAGGTGGTGGCCGGCGACGACGGGGCCTCCGACGGCGGCACGGATGCGGGCGGAGGCACGGGGCCTGACGGCGGCACGGATGCGGGCGGAGGCACGGATGCGGGCGGGTCCGTGGCCTCGGGCGGTACCGGTACCGCCGGCGGTTCGGAAGGTACGGAGACCGGCGGTTCCACGGCCTCCGGCGCGGACGGTGATCCCACCGGCGGCGGCACCGGCAGCGGCAGTGGCAGCGGCGGCTCGGGCGAGGCCAGCGGCACAGGCGGAGACACCAGCAGTACCGGCGGCCCGGACAGCTCCACCGGCTCCAGCGGCACCGGCGGCCCGGACAGCTCCACCGGCTCCAGCGGCAACGGCGGCTCCAGCTCCGGCGGCAGCACCGATTCGGCCGCCCGGTACGGCGAGGTCGACGAGGGCGGTGACGACTTCGACCCCACGGCGGGTCCGGATGCCGACTACGGCGACTACGACGGCACCCAGGGCGAGAAGAAGGACGACGAGGGCTGCACGTCCGGCGTCGGCGCCTTCTTCTCCTGCGTCGGACACCAGACCGGAGGCTTCTTCAAGGGCTTGGGCGCGGACGGCTTCTGGGGCGATGTCACCGGCACGGTCGAGACCGTCTTCCATCCCGTCAAGGCGTGGAACGGCATCAAGGACTACGGCAAGAGCCTCGGGGACCAGTGGAGCAAGGACTCCGGGGGCGCGGGCGACAAGTGGTCCAAGGGCGACTACTTCGGCGCCGCCTGGGACTGGACCAAGGCGTCCGGGTCCACCGGCCTCAAGGTCGCGGACGACATGTTCATCGGCGACGACGTCCGTGACATGTGGAAGAAGGGCGACGAGGGCCAGGCGATCGGAACCGGTCTCTGGAACGTCGGCTCCCTCTTCATCCCCGGGTACGGCGAAGCGAAGCTGATCGGCAAGTTCGGAAAGCTCGGCAAGCTCGGGAAACTCGGCAGGCTGGGGGAAGTGGCCCAGAAGGCCTCTGAAGCCGCGGCGAAGGCGAAGAAGCTGGCCGGGGCCGGCGACGTGAAGGGCGCGGAGAAGGCCGCCAAGGAGGCGCGGGAGCACGCCGACGAGGCCGGGAAGAAGGTCAAGGACAAGGGCTGCCCGATCGGCGCCGGCCCCCTCGGACGCGGGCAGCCGGCCACGAGCACGATGAGCGTGGCCTCCCTCCACACGGCCGCCGGTCCGGGCGGCCTCCGCGCCGGCCACGTCATGACGGCCACGGCCGTGCGGTCGTCGCCACGCGTGCTGCCGACCGCGTTCCGTGCCGAGGGCGACTGCCGGGCGACGCCTGAGGAGGCCGAAGCCGCCAAGAAGGCGGACCAGGACGCGGACGACGCCGAGAAGGCCGCCAAACAGGCCAAGCGGGAGGCGGAGAAGAAGCGCCTGGCGAAGATGGAGAAGCCGTCCTGGTACGACAAGCTCAAGAACCCGCGCGCGGCCACCAAGGACCGCGGCGACGGGAAGTGGAAGGCGAAGAACCCCGCCACGTACGCCTATCCGCAGGAGATGGGCGCCCGCTACCAGGAACAGATCTCCGGGGTCAGGCGTGGCAAGGAGTACGAGGTCCCGCTCAACGAGCTGAAGGGCAAGCCCGTTGAGTTCGACGGCTGGGACTCCGCGAAGCAGACGTTCATCGAGACGAAGTGGGGCTATCGCGGTCCGCGGTTCTACGACGAGGCGGCCGGCGAGCTCACTTCGCTGGCCACGAAGCGCTGGGTGGACCAGGCGACACGGCAGCTGGACGCGGCGCGGGGCAAGCCGTTGGTCTGGCATTTCGCCGATCCCGATGTGGCCAAGGCGGCCGGCAAGATGTTCAGGGACCGAGGCCTGGACATTAAGGTGATCCATACGCCAGTAGTGCCGTGAGGCCGAAGGGGTTCGCCGTGTTGGATGTGGTTGTTCACGCCATGTGGGGTGTTCGCGAGCAGAGCCCCGATCAGCTGGCGGAGCGATGGCTCGCGCTGCTTCGCGGGCTGGCCGCGATCGACGGCGGTACCTGCGGTCAGTGGTACGAGGCGGTCGAATACGACGAGACGCCGCCTGCCGTTCAGCTCACCGAGTCGGCCGTCGCCGCGTACATCGACCGGCAGAACCCCGCGTCCGACGCGGACTACATCGGGCGGGTGGCGTCGCTGAGCACCGCCGTCGCCCCCGGCCGCCCCCGGGTGTCGACATGGATCAACGCGGGAGGCTCGGCGAACCGTGTTCCTGACAGCTTCGTCGTCAAGTTCCGTTCGCGGGAACTCGACGAGTCGGTGGACCTGGTGCGCCGCTCCGCAGAGGTGATGGCCGCGGTCGGTGCGAGCTGGGACGCCGACTGGGGCGAGGTCTACAACGACGACGAGTACGACGCCGTGGCGGGCGAGTTCGGCCTCTCGGTCACCGTTCCGCGCGGCGGGCGGTCCGTGTACCTCTCGCCCGGCCGCGCGGCACTCGCCCCCGAGGGGCTGCCGGGGACGTACACGCGCACCGCGGCCGGCGGCCTCGTCATCGACCTCACCCGCGGCGGTACGGCGCACCCCTCCGTCGCGTCGATCGTCGAGGCCAACCGCGAGCTGCGCGCCGCCGGTGCGCTTGAGCCGCTCCCCGTACCCTTCGACCGCGACCGGTTCTGACGCGGGGAGCGAGAGCCGGCCCTCACGGCCGCTCGCTGACCGCGCACCCGGCCGGGTTCAGATGCTGCCGCCGACGCCGACCGTGGTCACGACGAGCAGGATGACCCCCAGGTAGTTCATGGCGGCGGCGCCGTCGTCGCGCCAGGAGTACGAGCCGGAAACGGCGGACTGCGTCCCTTCGTCCTCCATCAGCCGGTCGACGGCCAGGCCCACGGCCGAGCCGGTCACCAGAGTGACGACCGGCAGCAGCACGCCCTCCACCCCCACGGCCTCCCACGGAACGGTGTATCCGTAGCCGAGCACCACCAGCGGGACGGCGAGCGAGGCGAGCGGGTACAGCAGACGGGACGAGCGCTGTTCGTCGGGCAGGACGCGGGCGGCGGCGAGAACCGCCAGTGCGGTGGTGATGACGGCGGGCACGTGCACCAGGGCCAGGCGCCAGGTGAACACGTCGAGCCGCCCGTCGGTGTCCAGCTGTTCGACGAGCCCGCGCGCGATCACATATCCGGCGATGAGGTGGACGACGGCGCCGACGGCCCAGCTACGGGCCAGCGGGAGGAGCGAGCCGCTGCCACCGGGTCTGCCGCGACCACGCCCGGGAGGTACCTGCCCCGTGCTGCCGCTTCCCCAGCCGCTGCCACCGCTCACGGTTCTCCCTCTCGCTCTCCGACGTCCACTCGCACGGCCTGTGCCTGGCACGCCCCGACCACCGGGCGCTGCTCGAGCGTACGGCGTACGGGCCCGGGTGACCTGGGCCGTTGGCCCCAAAGCCGGGCCCAAATACGTGAGACGGGGAGGCGCAGCGGCACTGGAGTGGTGCGTGTTCCCCGTGGTGTGCGCGGTCGGAATGACACGAAGGGGGAGGAGTCCGGGCGTCCGGGGCGGGGACGAGGATTGGGCCGGATTGAACAGGACCGATGGGTCCAGGGGCCCAAGACGCCTGTCCTGTCTGCTCGTTACTGTCGTGTTATGACACGGGTGGGGGAACTACGTCGTCGTGCGCGTCGGTGGTCGCGGAGGTCTGTGCCGCGTACGGGTGCGCGGTTACCGGGTCTGCGTGGCGGGCGTGGGCGCCGTGGCCGGGGTGGGCGGTGCGACCGGGGCCAGGGGGCCTTGGAGTATCTGGGTCTCGTCCTGGTGGTCGCGGCGGTCGTCGGTGCGTTGGTCGCGACGGGGATCGGTGCGGATCTGACGGAGAAGATCGGGGTTCAGGTCTGCCGGATCGGTGGCGGCGGGAACTGCGGCGGTGACGGTGACGCCGAGGCACAGGAGGGTTCGAACCGTCCGGGCAACGGTGATCCGGCGTCGGACAGGAACGCGGACGGTTCGCCGAAGTCTCCGGCGCAGATCGAGTACGACAAGGCGCTGAAGGGCCTTGAGGACGCGAAGAAGGACGAGAAGTCCAACGGGGACAAGGCGCTTGAGGCCGCGAAGGAACTCGCGAAGATCCTCGCTGACGAACTGGGCATCACCGACGCGCTGGACTGCATCACCCAGGGCGACATGGGCGCCTGCACGGAAACCCTCATCAACGTCCTGCTCAGCCTGATCGGTGGCGCGGTCGGGAAGCTCGGGGCGAAGTACGGGGCGCCCTGGAAGTGGAAAAAGGCCTACAAGCTCATCAAGAGCCTGAAGAAGCACGGCGGCGACCTCTACGACGGCCTCAAGGGCCTCATCAGCAGCCGCAAGAAGGTCAAGGACGCCGAAAAGGCCCTGGAAGAAGCCGGAAAGAAAGTCGACGGCGAGAAGAGGACCCCGCCGAAGAAGGACAAGCCGGAAGAGAAGAAACCACCGAACTGCGCCGTCAAGCACAGCTTCCTGCCGGGCACCCCGGTGCTTCTCGCCGACGGACGCCGCATCGCCATCGAGGACGTGCGCGTCGGTGACCGGGTCGAGGCCACGGACCCGTACAGCGGCCTGACCCAGGCGCGTCCGGTCACGCGGACCTTCACCACGAACGAGGACAAGGCCTTCGTCCGGCTGACCGTGCGTACCGCATCCGGCACGGCACTGCTGGACGCCACCGACACCCACCCGTTCTGGCTCACCGACCGGCACCGCTGGACGG
The DNA here is from genome assembly GCF_040655445.1 of Streptomyces sp. NPDC050423. NCBI lineage: Bacteria > Bacillati > Actinomycetota > Actinomycetes > Kitasatosporales > Streptomycetaceae > Streptomyces > Streptomyces sp. NPDC050423. Next base: position 218,258 of record NZ_JBFAJY010000004.1, on the reverse strand, counting down.
ACGCGGCCGACATCGGTCGGGGCGACGCGCTGCGCACGGCGGACGGCGGGACGCTGCGCGTCCTCACCGCCCGCGCGTACACCGGCCGGCGCACCACGCACGACCTGTCCGTGGACGGCATCCACAGCTACTACGTCGGAGTGGGCGCCCGGAGCAGCGCCCTGGTCCACAACAACGACCCCTGCGACAACCCGGACTACGACCCCGATCCGAACTACGGGATCAAGGACGAGGTCTACGACAGGATCGACGAGAAGTACGGGCCCGATCTGGCCCGCGGCGTGGACTACCAGGCACAGGTCATCAAGACCATGCGGCAGGCGAAGCCGGGCGAGACGGCGGAGGAGGCGGCGAAGCGGATCAAGCGGGCCCAGGACCACGTGCTGCCCGGTACCGACGGGGACCCGACGAAGATGGCCCAGTACCTGGCGAAGTTCAAGAACCGGAAGTTCACCCACCACGACGCCAGGCCGCCCGACCCGAACAATCCGAGCGCCCAGGTGGACGCGCTCTGGGAGAATGGCGTGGTGATCATCAAGGACGGCACGATGATCCACGGGTACAAGATGTCGGAGGCGGCGTTCAAGGCCCGGTTCACGGCAGGAGCGAAGCGCAATTGACGCATGCTGAGTCAGGTTCCCAGCCGGATTCCCAGCCGGAATCCCGGGCCGAGGTCCGCATCCGGCGGATCGGTGCGGACGGTCCGAGCGGCGCGGGCGGGCGGTACGTGCTGGACGTGACCGAGGGGCAGTTCCACCTGCTCCGGCGGGCGGTGCTCACCCTCGCGTACGACGAGACGTCCCCCGCCGTGCGCGCGCTCGTGCTGGGTTCCGGCGAGGTGTCCCTCGACGCACCGCTCCAGCTGGGGCTCTCGTACGACGACGCGGTGCCCGGCCCCGTCACCCTCACCTTCGAGCAGTTGCACGCGCTCCACGCGGTCCTCACCACGCTTCCGTCCGCGACGATCTGGCCGGAGCCGGAGTTCGTGGAGCGGGTCGGCGACTTCCGGGAGACCGTGCTCCGGATGGCCGGCCGGCTGCGGTGGGCGTTCGGAGCACAGCGGACGGCCGAGGGGGAGCACGGATGAGGGCGCGACTGCGGGTCCGGCGGGCGGACGACGGAGCGGGCTGGGTACTGAGGCCGGGATCCGATCAGCTGGCACTGCTGCGCCGGTGCACCGAGGCGTTCCACACGGCGATGCCCGACCGCGAGCAGCGGCGGTTCGTGCTGGGGGAGTGCGGCGAAGGTCTGCCGGCGCTCTTCGCGGCGGATCCGGTGGCGGCCGCCGACGCCGGCCTTCCGGTGACGGAGGGCGGGCTGCGGGCGGCGCACACCCTGCTGGTCACCCTGCTCGCGCTCATCCCGTCGGAACAGGCCTTCATGGAGCGGACCGGCCACTACCGCGACCACGCGGCGATGATGGCTCTCGGACTCCGGCGCGGATTCGCCGCACCGCCCGCGGGCCAGGGCCGGTGAACCGGGCACACCGGGGACCGGCACCCGGCCCGGGGCGGCCACCGCCGAGGACCCCGGCACGGAGATAATCGGCCGTATGTCCGCAGAACCTTCCCCCCGGGCCACCCGCTCCCGGGCGCACCCGCGGCCCCCGGAGCACCGGCCGGTCCGCGGACGTGCCGCCGCCGCCCTCGCTTCGGCAGCCCCGGCGCTCGGCGCCTACGCGGCCGTGCGCGCCGTCGGGCTCGTCGTCTTCTGGGTGGCCGCGGCCGGCGCCGGGAAGGACGCCTTCCACCTCCTCGCCGAGCGCTGGGACTCCGTCTGGTACCAGCGGGTCGCCGAGAACGGCTACGGGTACACCGTCACGCTCGCCGACGGCGGCATCCACTCCGACCTGGCCTTCTTCCCGCTCCTGCCCGCGCTGGAGCGCGGCGTCGCGGAGGTGACCCCGCTCGGTCTCGCGGGCGCCGGACTGCTGGTCGCCTGGGTGGCGGGGCTCCTGGCCGCCTGGGGGATCTTCGCCGTCGGCGCGCGGCTGTACGGGCGCCGGGCCGGGGTGGCGCTGGCCGCGCTGTGGGGGGTGTACCCGACGGCGTTCGTCCAGTCGATGGCGTACACCGAGACCCTGTTCACCGCGCTCGCCGCCTGGTCGCTGTACGCCGTGCTGACCCGGCGCTGGATCGTGGCCGGTGCGCTGTGCGTACTCGCCGGGCTGACCCGGCCGTCCGCCGCCGCGCTCATCGCCGCCCTCGCGATCACCGCCGCCGCCACCCTCGTGCGCGAGTACCGGGCAGGCGCCACCGACGGCATCGTCCGCCGCAACGGCCGGATGCTGGCCGGGGTGATCGTGGCGCCGCTGGGGTGGCTCGCCTACGTGGTCTTCGTCGCCGTGCGCGAAGGCAGCCCGTTCGCCTACTTCGACGTACAGGCGCAGTGGGGCAACAGCATCGACGGCGGCGCGGCCCTCGCCTCGTTCATCCTCGGCCTTCCGCTGCCCGGGGCACTCGGGCTGTGCGCGGCGCTGGCCGGCCTGGGGTGGATGGTGTACCTGTGCGTACGGCAGCGCCAGCCGCTCCCCGTACTCGTCTACGGCATCGCCGTCGTCGTCGTCTCGCTGATCGGATCCGGCTACTTCGGCTCCCGGCCCCGGCTGATGATGCCCGCGTTCCCGCTCCTGCTGCCGCCCGCCGTCGCACTGCTGCGACCGCGCTCCGCGGCCCGCGCGGCGACGGTCCTCGCGGTGCTCGCCGCGGCCTCGGCGGCGTACGGGGCATGGACGCTGCTCGGCTCCGGCCCGCCGTGAGTTGGGCCCACGGACCCACGCGTCCGCGGCGCACCAGTTGTTAGCGTGCGGAGTACGTATACGCAGGGGATGAGCGTCGGCGCAGCGGTCGGCCGGGGGAACGGGGAGAACATGAAGGCACGTACGGCAGCCATGGCGGCCACCACGGCAGTGCTCTGCCTCGCAGCCGTCGCCTGCGGGCCCTCCGACGACCCGTCCGAGAAGGACGGCAAGGCGGCCGGCACGTCCGCGGAGCCGAGCGGTGCGGACACCCCGGACGTGGCCGCCAGTGACTCCGCAGCCCCGGCCCCCGCCTCGACCGCCTCCAGCAGCGGCAAGGTCCTCAGCAAGGCGGAGCTGGCCAAGGCCGCCCTGACCACCGGTGAGGTGGCGGACTACGAGGTCACGCCGATGCAGGGCGGCGACGAGACCGGCACCGAGAAGTCCGAGAACGAGGACTGCCGGCCCCTGGTCGCCGTGATCAACGGCGCCCCCGAGCCCGCCGCGACCGCCACCGTCTTCCGTACCGTCATGGACAAGTCCGAAGAGGGCCAGGACGACCAGACCGTCGTCACCGAGATCCTCACCTCGCACCCCGGCGGCTCCGCGCAGCAGCTCATGCGCGGTGTCCGCGACGCGGTCCGGGCCTGCGCGGGCGGATTCCGGACGTCGAGCGAGGACGGCCCCTCCTCGTACACCCAGGTCAAGCAGCTGAACCTGCCCGGGGCGGGCCAGGAGAGCATCGCCTACCAGGTGACCGGGAGCATCGAGGGGGACAAGGTGCCGCTGGTCTTCCAGCTGGTACGGACCGGGTCGACCGTCGTCACCTTCTACGTGGCCGACTTCCTCGACGCGAAGACTCCCGAGCTCCCGGCCGCGCTGGTCGCCGCCCAGGCCGCGAAGCTGCCCTGACCCGCGGGGGCGGGCAGCCGTTGGAATCCGGCCCCGTCTCCGGGCTCAACGGCCACCGTCCAGTCGTGCGTCCCGTCGTTCAGCCGGGCGTCCCGCCGCTCTGGGTGATCCCCACCTTCACGCCCGGCCGCAGCCCCCACTTCGCCATCGCGCCGGCCTCCGACTCGATCACGTGCCGGGCCCGGAGCCGGGGGAGGCCCAGCCGTCCCGGCTTCATCGTGTGGACCGCCACCACGTTCAACTTCCGGTCCAGATAGGCCACATCGATCGTGAACCGCATCCGGAAGGAGTGCACACTCCCGCACGGCGTGATCAGCAGCGCGCCGTCGATGCCGTCCTGTCCCAGCAGCCCACGGCTCCGGTGACGGTACGAGGCCGCGATCCGCAGCGGTATCGGTGTCTCCGGTTCCCCCTCTCGGTCCGTGATCGTGAGTGTTCCTGTGCCATTGCGCCATCGAGCCATGGCCATGACGGTAGCGCCACGTGACGGCCTCTGGGTCCGTAACGGCGTGCGGTGGGCCCCAGGGCCCATGACCGCTGTGCGCCCGGAGCCTAGGGTCGGTGATGTGTACGCCATCCTGATAGGGGTCGCCGCCCTCTGGGGTGCCGCGACCGGACTGCTGGTTCCGCGCGCCGCCTACCGGTTCTCCGTCGAACCCGAGGACGCGTGGCGGGACGCCTGCCCGGCCGGCCACGCCCTCACCGGGCCGGGCCGCGGCTGGCTCGGCACCACGCGCTGCGCGACCTGCGCGGAGGTGGCGGCGGCCGTCGCCGTGCACACGGCCACCAGGACCGAGGCCGAGGCCGCCCGTCCGGGCCCGGATGCCGGCCCGGATACGGGTACGGACGCCGACACCGGCACGGATACGGACAGGGACGCGGATACGCGTGCCGCCGGCACGACGCCGCACCGGAGCGGCCCGCGCTACGCACCCGCCCTCCTCGTCCCCGTCGTCTCCGCCCTCGGCTGTGCCGCCGTCGCCGCGACCACCGGGGACCGCCCCGAGCTCGCCGTATGGCTGCTGCTCGCCCCCGTCGCCGTGCTCCTCGCGGCCATCGACCGCCGCGTCCACCGGCTGCCGGACGAGCTGACGCTGCCGGCCGCCGGGGTCGCCGCCGTCCTCCTGGGCGTCGCCGTACTGCTCCCGGAACACGGCGGCTCCTGGCTTTCCGCCCTGCTCGGCGGCGTCGCCCTCGGTGGCTTCTACTTCCTGCTCTTCCTCATCAACCCGAGCGGAATGGGCTTCGGCGACGTCAAGCTCGCGCTGTCGCTGGGCGTGGCGCTCGGCTGGTACGGCTGGGCCGTCGTGGTCGCCGGCGGATTCGCCGGGTTCCTGTTCGGCGCGCTGTACGGCCTCGGGCTGATGATCCTGCGCCGCGCCGGGCGCAAGACGGGCATCCCGTTCGGCCCGTTCATGATCGCCGGGGCGCTGCTGGGAATCCTCTTCGGCGGCCTGGCCGCCTGAGCCCGTCCCGCTGACCCCGCTCCTATTACGGTCGCGTGTGGCGGTGCCCGGCTGAGACCATGCCGTATGCCCGGAACACCCGAAGACACGCAAGCGGCGGAGGCGGCCCGGCGCGCCCGGTTCGACGCCCTGGTCACCGAGGCGGACGCCGTCTCCGTGGCCGGATGGGACTTCTCCTGGCTCGACGGCCGGGCCACCGAGGAACGGCCCTCCTGGGGTTACGCCTGCGCGATGAGGGAGCGGCTGGGCCGGGCGAGCGCGGCGCTCGACATCCAGACCGGCGGTGGCGAGGTCCTCGCCTCCGCGCCGAAGCTGCCGCCGCTGACCGTCGCCACCGAGTCCTGGCCGCCGAACATCGCCCGCGCCACAGCCCTGCTGCACCCGCTCGGCGCGGCCGTCGTCGCGGACGCGGACGAGCCGCCGCTGCCGTTCGGTGACGCGGCCTTCGACCTCGTCGTCAGCCGGCATCCCGTGACCACCTGGTGGGACGAGATCGCCCGGGTCCTGGCACCGGGCGGCACGTACTTCTCGCAGCAGGTCGGTCCAGCCAGCGTCTTCGAGCTCGTCGAGTACTTCCTCGGCCCGCAGCCGCCGGAGGCACGTGGCGCACGCGACCCGGAACAGGCCCGCGCCGCCGCCGAGGCGGCCGGTCTCGAAGTCGTCGCCCTGCGGCCCGAGCGGCTGCGTACCGAGTTCTTCGACATCGGCGCCGTCGTCTACTTCCTGCGCAAGGTGATCTGGATGGTGCCGGGCTTCACCGTCGAGCGGTACCGGCCGCAACTGGCCGCGCTGCACCAGCAGATCGAGAACGAGGGCCCGTTCGTCGCACACAGCACCCGCTTTCTGATCGAGGCTCGCAGACCGGGGCGGCTTCTCTGAGGCCGTATGCCCTTCCAGCGCCCGAAGGATGGCACTCTGGTCGCTGAGCCCACGGGGAAGGAGCAGGCCATGAGGGTCGGCAGCGACGAGGAAGCCACGCGCAGCCCGCGGCAGGGGAACTCCGAATGGCTCAGAGGCGCAAGGATCGTCGGTGTCCTCGGCGTCTTCTACCGCCCCGAGGGGCGGATGGGTGAGCCGGAGGCCGTTGAATTCCTGCTGTCCGACAGCCAGTCGGTGCTTCTGACCTGTGCCTCCGACGGCACCCTGCACGTCGGCGCCGGTACCTGGCCGCGTCTTCCCGACTGGTGCGTACCGGCCGCGCAGTGGGAGTTCGCCACGATGGCGCACCTGCCGCTGCCGCCCGACGGCGGCTGGACGCTGCTGAGCACCGAGGAGCGCCGGGACGAGCGGGGCGAGGTCCACGAGGCCGTCATCCGCTGCGAGGGCGGCCGCTTCGTGGTCATCGGCGGCGACACCGTGGGAATCAGGTTCACCCGGGGCCACCGGGGCGCGGCGTCCGCGACCTGACGGCAGGCGGCGGCCGGGCGGTGCGAACCCCGCCGGACGCCGCGCGCAGCCGGAATGTGCACGTCCTGTGCATGTCTCGTGGACGCTTCCGGCGTCAAGGCGACACCCCCGGGGGTCCGTGCAGGTCCAAGGGCTCCGGAGCCCCGCATTCCGTGCTCACAACGGAGTCCCGCACATTCGGAGAGTAATTATTCGGCGGCGATGCACACAGCATCACTTACGAAGGGTTATGGTGGAAACCCCCCCTCGGGCCGGTCCGTAACCCCCCCCACGGACCGGCCCGTTTTTTTGTGCCCCGGCGCAGGGGGGGCGCATGGCACCCGCCGGCGTGCGGACCGTCAGCCCCGTCCGGCCCAGATGTTGGTGCCGGCGGTGTCCACGGCGAAGGTGTCGATCTCCTTCAGCTCCGCTGCGGTCAGAGCCGGACCGGCCAGCGCCGCGACGTTCTCCTCCAGCTGCTTCACGCTCGACGCGCCGATCAGAGCCGACGTCATACGGCTGTCGCGCAGCACCCAGTTGAGGGCCAGCTGGGCCAGCGACTGGCCGCGCCCCCGTGCGATGTCGTTCAGCCCGTTGAGCCGGCGCACCACCTCGTCCGAGAGCAGGTCCGGGTCGAGGGACTTGCCCTGGGTGGCGCGCGAACCCTCCGGGATGCCCTTCAGGTACTTGTTGGTCAGCAGCCCCTGGGCGAGCGGCACGAAGGAGATGCAGCCCATGCCGGCCGCCTCCAGCGTGTCCAGCAGACCGTCGTCCTCGGTCCAGCGGTTGATCATCGAGTAGGACGGCTGGTGGATCAGGGCCGGCACGCCCATCTCCCTCAGCAGCCGGGCCGCCTCGGCGGTCTGCGCGGAGTTGTACGAGGACACCCCGACGTACAGCGCCTTGCCCTGCCGCACGGCGGAGGCCAGGGCCCCCATCGTCTCCTCCAGCGGGGTGTCCGGGTCGAAGCGGTGCGAGTAGAAGATGTCGACGTGGTCGAGGCCCATCCGCCCGAGTGAGGCGTCGAGCGACGACAGCAGGTACTTGCGCGAGCCCCACTCGCCGTAGGGTCCGGGGTGCATGTCGTACCCGGCCTTGGTGGAGATCACCAGCTCGTCGCGGTACGGGGCGAAGTCCTGCTGGAAGAGCTTCCCGAAGTTGAGCTCGGCGGAGCCGGGCGGCGGTCCGTAGTTGTTGGCCAGGTCGAAGTGGGTCACGCCGAGGTCGAAGGCGCGGCGCAGGATGGCGCGCTGCGAGTCGAGCGCGCGGTCGTCGCCGAAGTTGTGCCAGAGACCGAGCGAGACGGCCGGGAGCTTGAGGCCACTGCGGCCGGTGCGCCGGTACTCCATGGAGTCGTAGCGCGTACCGGCGGCCTGGTAACAGGAAGAGGAATCAGTCACGTTTCCCTCTTTATCACGGACCTGTGACAGGCCGGGTTGGGCCGGTGCGGCGCCTGCGCAGTAATGTGGCGGCTTCGGGACTGCCACGGCACGGCGGGGCGATCGGCCCCCCACCGGTGCGACGATCCCCAGGGGGACAGCCCCGGGCGAGGCGGCGGGCGGGCCCGCACGGAACCGAGAGGTGGACTCAGTGAACTTGCGCGACCTGGTGTACGGGCTCTACGCCCGCCGGGTGGAGGCCCGCCTCGATCACGCCCAGGTGCCCAAGCACATCGGTGTCATCCTCGACGGGAACCGGCGCTGGGCGAAGGCCTCCGGCGGTACGGCCGCCGAGGGCCACCAGGCCGGCGCGGACAAGATCAAGGAGCTCCTCGGCTGGTGCAGTGAGACCGACGTCGAGGTCGTCACCCTCTGGATGCTGTCCACGGACAACTTCGACCGGCCCGAGTCGGAGCTCATCCCGCTCCTCGGCATCATCGAGAACACCGTGCGCGACCTCGTCGCGGACGGCCGCTGGCGGGTCCACCACGTCGGCACGCTCGACCTGCTGCCCGCGCACACACAGATGGTCCTCAAGGAGGCCGAGCAGGACACGGTCGGGGTCGACGGAATACTGGTCAACGTCGCCGTCGGCTACGGGGGCCGGCAGGAGATCGCGGACGCGGTGCGGTCACTGCTGCTCGACCACTCCTCGAAGGGCACGTCCTTCGAGGACCTGGCGGAGATCGTCTCGACCGACCTGATCTCCGAGCACCTCTACACCCGGGGCCAGCCCGACCCGGACCTGGTGATCCGGACCAGCGGGGAGCAGCGCCTGTCCGGCTTCATGCTCTGGCAGAGCGCGCACTCGGAGTACTACTTCTGCGAGGTCTTCTGGCCGGCCTTCCGCCGGGTCGACTTCCTGCGGGCCCTGCGCGACTACGCGGCCCGGCACCGCCGCTACGGCGGCTGACACCACTCTCCCGGCGGCCCGCCCGGCCCGTCCCAGGTGTCCCGGGGGCGGCAGCGGAAGCCACCGTTCGGGTGGTGTTCCTGGCCGGTGACCCCGTGGGCGGTGCACTCTCCCACCCCGCCCGTCCCGGGCGGCATGGCTTCGCGTGTTCGAGGGAATACCCCTGACAGGTCGACGTCCGGTCAGGAACCAGGCGGATGTCGTCACCAAGTGAGCGGCATCGAGTCCGCTCGCCCGGGAGGCCCTTTGCACACGAAGGACCGTACATACAGTGCGGCTGACGTCGAGGGCCGGCGCTCGGCCCGCGCAAGGTGGCCGAAGCCCGGTCCGTCCTCTCCCTTTGGGATGCTCCGCGACGTCGTCGCACCCCAACCTCGTCCGAGGGGGTACGTCCTTCCGTGGTGACCAGCACAAAGCGCCGCATGCCCGACAGGCGCACCTATGTTCTCGACACCAGCGTCCTGCTGGCCGATCCGAACGCCATGTCCCGCTTCGACGAGCACGAAGTCGTGCTCCCGATCGTCGTGGTCACGGAACTGGAGGCCAAACGGCACCATCCGGAACTGGGGTACTTCGCCCGGCAGGCCCTGCGCCTGCTGGACGACTTCCGGGTCCGGTACGGCCGGCTGGATGCCCCGATCCCGCTCGGGGATCTGGGCGGGACGCTGCGCGTCGAACTCAACCATTCCGATCCCGGCGTACTGCCCGCCGGCTACCGGTTGGGGGACAACGACTCACGGATTCTCGCGGTCGCGCGCAACCTCCAGGCCGAGGGGTACGACGTCACGGTCGTCTCCAAGGACCTGCCGCTGCGCATCAAGGCGTCATCGGTCGGCCTCCTGGCCGAGGAGTACCGCGCCGAACTCGCCATCACCGAATCGGGCTGGACGGGGATGGGCGAACTGCCCCTCGCCGCCGAACAGGTGGACCTGCTCTTCGGAGAGGAGACGCTGTACGTCCCCGAGGCCGCGGATCTGCCCGTACACACCGGTCTGGTCCTCCAGTCCGAGCGCGGCAAGGCGCTCGGCCGGGTGACGCCGGAGGGCAATGTCCGGCTCGTCCGCGGCGACCGGGAGGCCTTCGGCATCCACGGCCGCAGCGCCGAACAGCGCATCGCCCTGGATCTGCTGCTGGACCAGGACGTCGGCATCGTCTCGCTCGGCGGCCGGGCCGGCACCGGCAAATCAGCCCTGGCGCTCTGCGCCGGTCTGGAGGCCGTGCTGGAGCGGGGGCAGCACAAGAAGGTGATGGTCTTCCGTCCGCTGTACGCGGTCGGCGGGCAGGATCTCGGCTATCTGCCCGGTTCCGAGGCCGAGAAGATGGGTCCCTGGGCGCAGGCCGTCTTCGACACGCTCTCGGCGGTCGCCGGGCGCGACGTCATCGAGGAGGTCCTGGGGCGCGGGATGCTGGAGGTGCTGCCGCTCACCCACATCCGGGGCCGGTCGCTCCATGACGCCTTCGTGATCGTGGACGAGGCCCAGTCGCTGGAACGGAACGTGCTGCTGACCGTGTTGTCCCGGATCGGGGCCAATTCCCGGGTGGTGCTCACGCATGACGTGGCCCAGCGGGACAACCTCCGGGTCGGCCGGTTCGACGGAGTGGTCGCCGTGGTCGAGAAGCTGAAGGGCCATCCGCTCTTCGCGCACATCACGCTCACCCGGTCCGAGCGCTCCCCCATCGCCGCACTGGTGACCGAAATGCTGGAGGAAGGCCAGATCTGACACGGGATAGGACAGTTGGTGCCGCCCGGCGAGCCAAGGAGCTTAGCCGGGCGGCATCGTGTTGCGGTGCCATTTCCGTGATTCACATGCTCCAAACGAGGTGTGAGCTTTCACACGTAACAGAGAATTGCTTCACGGCGTCCCGTTCCGGCAGAGTCTTGCTTCCGTCAGGCCCCGCATACGGCACACCCGCACCTGCAGAGGTGCAAGGCACCACACAACTCAACAACCGCCGTCCGTATGCCGCCCGCGAGCACCACGCGGCGCTCCCTCCGGGGAGTCGCCCACCGGGCCCGTGTCTCCCGTGACCCAAGCAGTAGGGAGGCCAGCGTTCAGGGGCACGATTGCGCCCGCGAGGTCACCTAAGCGGGCGATGCTGGAAGGACACCGTGTGAGCCGGATCTCGGTCCGGGGGTTCGCCGTGGCATCTGCCACAGCGGTAACCACCGTAGGCGCCGTCGTAGGAGTTGCGGCGGGCAGCACCCCTGCTGTCGACGACAACAACTTCGAGGCCACCGCAGCCGACACCACGCTGCTCGCCGACATCCCCGCGGGCCAGCAGGCCCAGGTGCAGACCGCTTCTCTGACGCAGCAGGCCGACGCGCAGGCGTCCGCAGCCGATGCGACGGCGAAGAAGTCCGCGGAGGAGTCGGCCCGTATCCAGGCCGCCAAGGACGCCAAGACGAAGAAGCAGGCGGCCGAGGACCAGCTGGCGAAGGAGCGGCAGGAGAAGAAGGACAAAGCCGAACGCGCCAGCCGTTCCGAGGTCCGCAGCGCCTCCTCCTTCGCCACCCAGAGCTCGTACACCGTGGCCGAGATCCAGGCGATGGCGCGTCAGATCGTGCCCGCCGACCAGTTCCAGTGCTTCAGTAACATCGTGGACCACGAGTCGACGTGGAACTACCGGGCGACCAACTCGACTTCCGGTGCCTACGGCCTCGTCCAGGCGTATCCAGGCTCGAAGATGGCGTCCGCCGGTGCGGACTGGCAGACCAACCCGGCCACGCAGATCAAGTGGGGCCTCAGCTACATGAACGGCCGCTACGGCAGCCCGTGCGGTGCCTGGTCCTTCTGGCTGGAGCACCAGTCGTACTAGAGCCCTCGCCGGTTCCGGTCTCAACCTCACGAAGCCCCCCGCCGTCCTACGGTGGGGGGCTTCGCGCATGTACGGTCATGCGGGACCGTTCCAGGGGGGAGCGGTGGGGAGAACGGACGGGGGTAGAGGAACCGTTATGTCAAAACTGCCGGGATGGCTCGGACAACTGGGTGCTGAACTGAGCAGGATGGGTGAGCGCCTGGAGGAACGCCGCGTCGAGGCTGATGACGAGGACGACAAGGCGGCGCGCGAGGGTTCACCGGCGACGGCCGGCACCGAGCCGGGGGACGGGTTCGCGAAGGGCGCCGCCGCCGCCGACCATGTGCCGCCGCCGCCCGCGTACGCCCCCTCGGTCGCCGCCCGCCCCGATCCGGTCGCCGCGATCCCCTGGGGGATGCGGGTCGCCGCCGAGGCCGGCTGGCGGCTGCTCGTGCTCGCGGGCACGCTCTGGGTGCTCATGCGGGTCATCAGCGCCGTGCAGTTGGTGGTGCTGGCCTTCGTCGCCGCACTGCTCGTCACCGCGATGCTCCAGCCGACCGTCGCCCGGCTGAGGCGGTACGGGCTGCCGCGCGGACTGGCCACCGCGGTCACCGCGGTCCTGGGCTTCGTGATCATGGGCCTGGTCGGCTGGTTCGTCGTCTGGCAGGTGATGGACAACATCGACACCCTCTCCGACAAGGTGCGCACGGGTATCGAGGATCTGAAGAACTGGCTGCTGGACAGCCCGTTCCATGTCACCGACCAGCAGATCAACGACGTCGCGAAGAACCTCAGCGACACCGTCGGCACCAACACCGAGGCCATAACCTCCGCCGGACTCCAGGGAGTCACGGTGATGGTGGAGCTCCTCACCGGGATGCTGCTGGCGATGTTCTCCACGCTCTTCCTGCTGTACGACGGCAACCGCATCTGGCACTGGGTCCTGAAGCTCGTGCCCGCCCAGGCGCGGCCGGGCGTCGCCGGTGCCGGCCCGCGGGCCTGGCACACGCTGACCGCGTATGTGCGGGGCACGGTCATAGTCGCGCTGATCGACGCGATCTTCATCGGCCTCGGGATCTACTTCCTCAAGGTGCCGATGGCCGTACCGCTGGCCGTCTTCATCTTCCTCTTCGCCTTCATCCCGCTCGTCGGAGCGGTGGTCTCCGGGGCACTGGCCGTGGTGGTCGCGCTGGTCACCGAGGGCGTGTTCACCGCGCTGATGGTGCTGGTGGTGGTCCTGGCGGTGCAGCAGATCGAGGGCCACATCCTGCAGCCGTTCATCCTGGGCCGCGCGGTGCGGGTGCACCCGCTGGCCGTGGTGCTCTCGGTCGCCGCGGGCGGCATGATCGCGGGCATCGGTGGTGCGGTCGTCGCGGTGCCGCTGGTCGCGGTCACCAATACCGTGGTCGGCTATCTGCGGTCGTACGGGCAGGAGGAGTCCCGGCGCCATTCGCCGCCCCCGCACGGCTCGACCGCACTGGACGTGGCGCCGACCCCGGCGCCCGGATCGCCGCCGGAGGGGAACGGCGACGGCGGCGACAAGGAGCCGGTGGCGGACGCGCCGAAGGAACTCTGAACGGACACAGAAGAAGCGGACACAGAAGAAGAAGGGCCCCGTGGACGGTCGGTCGTCCTCGGGGCCCTTCTCGTACAGGGGTACTGCGGGTGTTACTCGGCGAGGACGGCCTCGGCCTCAAGGGTCACGCCGACCGCCTGGATCACCGAGGCGATCTTGACGGCTTCCTGAATGGTCTCACGGTCCACGCCGGCCTGGCGCAGCACCTGCTCGTGGGAGTCCAGGCACTGGCCGCAGCCGTTGATCGCGGAGACGGCGAGCGACCACAGCTCGAAGTCGACCTTCTCCACGCCCGGCTTGCCGATCACGTTCATCCGCAGGCCCGCGCGGAGCGTCCCGTACTCGGGGTCCGACAGCAGGTGCCGGGTCCGGTAGAAGACGTTGTTCATCGCCATGATGGCGGCGGCCGACTTCGCGGCGGTGTACGCCTCCGCGGAGAGGTTGGCCTTCGCCTCCGGCTCCAGCTCGCGCAGCACCTTCGGCGAGCGCGAGGCGATCGCGCAGGCGAGGACGGTGCCCCAGAGCTGCTGCTGCGGCAGTTCGCTGTTCCCGATGACCGAACCGAGGTTCAGCTTCAGGTCCTTGGCGAAGTCCGGAACGGCGGCCTTCAGTTCGTCGAGTGCCATGTCGGTGTCAGCTCACTCGCCCGAGAGGAGTGCGACCGGGTCGAGGGTGGTCTCACCCTTGGTCCAGTTGCAGGGGCACAGCTCGTCGGTCTGCAGGGCGTCGAGGACCCGCAGAACCTCCTTGGGGTTACGGCCCACGGAACCGGCGGTCACCATCGTGAACTGGATCTCGTTGTTCTGGTCGACGATGAAGACGGCGCGCTGCGCGAAGCCGTCCTCGCCCTCGATGCCGAGGTCCCGCATGAGCTCGTGCTTGGAGTCGGCCAGCATCGGGAACGGCAGGTCGGTCAGGTCCGGGTGGTCCTTGCGCCAGGCGTGGTGCACGAACTCGGAGTCACCGGAGAAGCCGAGAACCTGGGCGTCGCGGTCGGCGAACTCCTCGTTCAGCTTCCCGAAGGCGGCGATCTCGGTGGGGCACACGAAGGTGAAGTCCTTCGGCCACGCGAAGACGATCTTCCACTGACCCTCGTAGGTCTTGTGGTTGATCTGCTCGAACTCCTTGCCGCTCTCCAGCGAAACACAAGCAGTCAGGTCGAACTCGGGGAACTTGTCACCGACAGTGAGCACGCGCTCTCCTTGCAGCGTAGGAATTCCCTTTTTGGGGGAGTTCCTGAGGGTTGGACGGTCCCCACTTTGGCACAGAGTGCATTGATCACGGAAATAGCTACACTCGGTCGTGATGATCGGAGGTACCTATCAGTGGCGCGGATGAACCAGGGCAATCAACCCAAACAGCCCAGCCTCTCGCAGCTGCGCGCCTTCGCGGCCGTGGCGGAACAACTGCACTTCCGGGATGCGGCGGCGGCAATCGGGATGAGTCAGCCCGCGCTCTCCGGGGCCGTGTCGGCGCTGGAGGAGGCACTGGGTGTCCAGCTCATCGAGCGTACGACGCGCAAGGTGCTGCTCTCACCCGCCGGTGAGCGGCTCGCCGTGCGGGCCCGCGCCGTGCTGGAGGCCGTCGGTGAGCTGATGGAGGAGGCCGAGGCGGTGCGGGCGCCCTTCACCGGAGTGCTCAGACTCGGCGTGATCCCGACCGTCGCCCCGTACCTGCTGCCGGCCGTGCTGCGCCTCGTCCATGAGCGCTATCCGGACCTCGACCTCCAGGTCCACGAGGAACAGACCTCCTCGCTGCTGGAGGGACTCGCGGCCGGACGGCTCGATCTGCTGCTGCTCGCGGTTCCGCTCGGGATGCCCGGGGTGACCGAACTCCCGCTCTTCGAGGAGGACTTCGTCCTGGTGATGGAGCGCAGCCACTGGCTCGGCGGCCGGGCCGACATCCCGCGCGAGGCGCTGCGGGAGCTGCCGCTGCTGCTCCTGGACGAGGGGCACTGCCTGCGCGACCAGGCGCTGGACATCTGCCGGGAGGCGGGCCGTACCGAGGGCGCCCCGGTCACCACGACCGCGGCCGGGCTCTCCACCCTGGTGCAGCTCGTGGCCGGCGGACTCGGGGTGACGCTGCTGCCGCGCACCGCGGTGACGGTCGAGACCGCCCGCAACGAGGCGCTGACCACCGGGTACTTCGCGGATCCGGCGCCCGCCCGGCGGGTGGCGCTGGGGATGCGGACGGGGGCGGCCCGGCACGAGGAGTTCGAGGAGTTCGCGGGGGCGCTGCGCGGGGCGATGGCGAAGCTGCCGGTACGGGTGGCGACGGCCGGCCGGTCCTGAGCACAGGTCCGGCCGGCCGGTCTCACTCGCTGCGCAGCGCGTCGGGGCGCATCATGCGCCACAGCGGCGGCAGGGACAGCAGGGTGACCAGCAGGATGAGGGCCGCGCCCGCGCCCACCATCGGCAGGAACAGGAACCAGCCGGACACCTCCTTGCCGACCATCCAGCACAGGGTGGCGCCGAGGGCGAGGCCGCCCGCCACCGCCACCGCGAGCCCGATGACCACCGGGATCGCGGTCTGCCACAGCACCGACCAGCCGAGGGTGACCCGCCGGGTGCCGAAGGCGACCAGGACCGACAGCAGCCGCTTGCGCTCGCGCAACTGCTCCAGCTGGGAGACCAGCATGGACGCGGCGATCAGCAGCAGGGTGGCGGTCGCGCCGACCTGGAGACCGGTCTGGACGCTCTCGTACTGCCGGTCGCGTTCGACCGAGTTCAGCGTGACCAGGCGCATGCCGGGGTCGAGCCGCGCGGCCGTGTTGCGTACGAACTCGGCGACGTCCGGGACGTCTTCGTCGATGCGGATCTGTGAGATGGTCTCGGCTCCCGGCAGGGTCCGGACGTCGATCGCTCCGGGCGTGACCAGGATGCCTGAGCGCTCCTCGCCGTACGGATCGGTCCGGCCCGCGACGGTCCGTGAGTCGGCCGGCAGCGTCCAGTGCAGCGGTTTGCCCCGGCCGTAGGTGCCGAACTCGACCACCTTGCCCTTGCGGGCGGTCTGGTCGACCCAGCCGGCCTGCTCCTTGTCCTTGGGGTGGGAGACGAAGGTGTCGCCGTCCCGGCAGGACGTGATCCGGGCGAGCTCGCGCAGGGTCGCGCAGTCCCCGACGGTGAACGAGGTGGTGGGCTGGATGTCGTCGTCCGTGTAGGTGCCCGGCTTGGTCGCGAACGCCTCGACGGTGCCGATGACCTGGGTGACGCCCTTGGTGGCGCGGAACTCCTCGATCGAGCGCAGGGCGGCGTCACCCCGGACGATCTCGGAGGCGGCGTAGAGCTGGGCGCGGGAGGGGTCCTGGCCGGTGACCTTGTTGAAGTCGTCGTTCATCGCGGCGAACAGCATCTGCAGGGCCACCGCACCGGCCACGGCGACGGTGACGCCGCTGACCGCGCGGGAGGCCGCCCCGCTGCTCAGCTGGAGCCGACGGGTGGCCAGCTGCCAGGGGACCGGGCCGCCGCGCAGCCGCCTCACGCAGGCATCGACGAGCCAGGGCAGGAGCAGGGCCAGCCCGACCAGGACCAGTACCGCGCCCGATGCGATCGGGTACGGGTTGACCTGGCCGTACGGCTCGAACTTGCCGGTGATGCCGAAGACCGCGAGCCCGGCGACCGGCAGCAGCAGCCGCCACCAGAGGCGGCGTCCCCGGCTGCCGCTGTTGCGTACGACGCCGAGCGGCTCGATGACCACCGAGCGCATGGCCGCCAGGGTGACGAGCACCGCGGTGAGCGGGACCGCGAGAGCGATCAGCACGCACAGCCGGGCGTCGGGGGCCAGGTCGGAGGGGAAGGCGCTGGCGTCCCAGACCTCGATGTGGCCGACGAACTGTCGCCCCGTCAGGAACAGGGCCAGCCCGATGAGGAGGCCGAGCACGGAGCCGAAGAGTGCCTCACCGGCAGCGATCCGGCGGGTCATCCGGATGTCCGTACCGATCAGGCGCAGGGCGGCGAGCCGGCGGTCGCGGCGGTCGCCGCCGAAGCGCACGGCGGTGGCGATGAAGATGGCGACGGGCGCCAGCAGCACCACACAGACCATGATCACCAGCACGAGGAGCATCGGTGACATCGGGTCGGTCGGGCCGGGTTTGCCGTATCCGGCGATCCGGTGGCCGCCCGCCGAGCTGGTCAGGGTGTCGCTGCCGGCGTAGAACCACAGCTCGCCGGGCGAGCGCAGTCCCGCCTCGGCGATCGTGCCGGTCACCTTGTACGGCAGCCGCTCCCTGAGCAGCTCGTTGTCAGGGGAGCCGAGGAGATCGCGGAGGGCGGGGGAGACCGCCATCTCGCCGGGGGCGGGGAGGCTGTCGATGCCCGGAGGGACGACCGGGTGGCCGCCGTCCGCGCGCATCAGGTAGCCGGTGATGGAACGGTCGCGGTACTCGGTGCCCGCCTCGATCCGCAGGACCGTGGTGTCCGACTTCTTCGGCTGCGCGCCGGGGGAGTCCGAGATCTTCGTCTCGGAGCGGGCGTGGCTCCGGGCGGACCGTTCGTCGAGCATGTGCGGTACGGATGCGGCGACGAGCAGGAGGGCCACGCCGAGGCCCACGCCGACCGCGGTGAGCAGGGTGCGGGTCCAGCCCTCCCGGCCGCCGGCGGCGGCGAACCGCATACCGAGTCCGAGGTCGCGCAGCCAGGAGGCGGTGCGTGACGGCGGTTCGGGAGGACGGGCGGGCCCGGCCGGGGTCCGCTTCTGATCGAGCAGCGTCATGCGGAGTGCTCCAGGTCGTGGGCCCGGCCGTCGCGGACGGTGACATCGCGGTCGGAGTAGGCGGCGACCCGGGCCTCGTGGGTCACCAGGACCACGGCGACGTTGGCGGACCTGGCGGCCTCGGTGAGCAGCTGCATGACGCGCTCGCCGTTGAGGGAGTCCAGTGCGCCGGTCGGCTCGTCCGCGAAGATCACCTTCGGGGAGGCGGCCAGCGCGCGGGCCACGGCGACGCGCTGGCCCTGGCCGCCGGACACCTCGCCGGGGCGCTTGGCGCCGAGGTCCTCGACCTCCAGGCGCTCCATCCACTCCAGGGCGGTGCGCTCGGCGGCCTTGCGCCGGGTGCCGTTCAGCCGGAGCGGCAGGGCCACGTTCTCCACGCAGGTCAGCTCGGGGACGAGCTGGCCGAACTGGAACACGAAGCCGAACTCGCTGCGGCGCAGGGCGCTGCGCTCGGCGTCGGACATCGCGGACAGCTCGCGGCCGGCGTAGGTGATGGTGCCGGAGTCGGGGGTGATGATTCCGGCGAGGCAGTGCAGCAGGGTGGACTTGCCGGAGCCGGAGGGGCCCATCACGGCGACGACCTCGCCGGGGTGGACGGAGAACGAGGCGCCGTCGAGCGCGGGGGTCGACCCGTAGGTCTTGTACAGGTCGTGGGCGGTGAGCAGGGAGCCGGCGGGGGTCACGGGGCCACCACCTCGGCGAGCTTGTCGAGCCGTGCGGCGGTCAGTTCCAGCCAGCGCAGGTCCGCTTCGAGGTGGAACAGGGCGTGGTCGCAGATCAGCTGGTCGGCGAGGTCGCCCCGGCGCTTGCGGTCGGTGAGGATGCGCATCAGGCGCAGGTGCTCGGAGCGCTGGGCGTCCAGCACGTCGGCGGCGCTGCGGCCGGTGAGCATGGCCAGGACGACCTTGGTGTACAGGGTCGACTGGAGGTACGGCTCCGGCTTCTCGGGCTGTGCCAGCCAGGCGGTGACATCGGTGATGCCGGCGTCGGTGATGGCGTAGCGCTTGCGCTCGGGACCGCCGCCGGTCTCCACGCCGTCGACCTCGACGAGGCCGTTCTTGAGGAGCCGGGACATGGTCGAGTAGACCTGCCCGTAGTGCAGCGGGCGGTCGTGACCGAACTTCTCGTCGAAGGTCCGCTTCAGGTCGTAACCGTGGCGGGGACCGGACTCAAGGAGCCCGAGCAGGGTGTGGCCGATAGACATGCGGAGCACTGTACACGGTGTGTATACCTGCTGTGTATACCGGCTGTTCCGTCATCCGCGGGCCCGGGGCCGGGCCCGCGGATGACTCTCCGGGAACGGGCCCCGGAGAGTCATTCCGGCCCGGCGGCCTTCGGTGGCCGCCCCCGGCGCGGGATCGGCGCCGCCCCGCCCGGCAGTCGCCCCGCCTCCGCGAGTGCCCGCCGCAGCAGGAACTCGATCTGCGCGTTCGCGCTGCGCAGCTCGTCCGACGCCCAGCGCGCCAGTGCGTCGTGTACCGCGGGGTCCAGTCGCAGCAGCATCTGCTTGCGCTGCTGCGACTGCGGCGGCCGACGCCGCGGCATCTCCTCGGTCACTGGTAGAGCGTGCCCGTGTTGAGGACCGGCTGCACCGCGCGGTCACCGCACAGGACCACCATCAGATTGCTCACCATGGCCGCCTTCCGTTCGGAGTCGAGCTCGACGATGTCCTGCTCGGCGATCCGGGCGAGCGCCATCTCGACCATGCCGACGGCGCCCTCCACGATCTGCTGCCGCGCCGCGACCACGGCGCCGGCCTGCTGGCGCTGGAGCATCGCGGAGGCGATCTCGGGGGCGTACGCGAGATGGCTGAAGCGCGACTCGATGATCCGCACGCCCGCGGCCTGCACCCGTGCCGTCAGCTCCACGGCCAGCTTCTCGGTGATCTCCTCGGCGTTGCCCCGCAGCGAGAGGCCGCCCTCGTCATGGGCGTCGTACGGGTACTCGATCGCGATGTGCCGGACGGCCGCCTCGGTCTGGGTGGCGACGAACTCCAGGAAGTCGTCGACCTCGAAGAGGGCCTGTGCGGTGTCCTCGACCTTCCAGACGACGATCGCGGCCAGCTCGATCGGGTTGCCGTAGGCGTCGTTGACCTTGAGGACCGCGGTCTCGTGGTTGCGGACCCGGGTGGAGATCTTGCGGCTGGAGGTCAGCGGGTTGATCCAGCGCAGACCGTCGGAGCGGATCGTGCCCACGTACCGGCCGAAGAGCTGGATGACCCGGGCCTCGCCCGGTGCGACCATCTTCACACCGCCCATGCAGAAGAACGAGGCGATGACGAGCAGCGCCCCGAGGACGCAGACCGGGATGCCGACGCCGTTGTTCCCGTTCGACCCGACGACGCCGCCGACGATGGTGAGACCGACGCCGACGATCACCCCGATCACCGTCAGCAGCAGCCCGAGGCCACCCGCGATGCTGTGTGCCGTCGTCTCGCGGACCTGCGGTTCCGGCATCTGCGGCGCGTCCGGCGCGAGGTCGGCCGACGGTGCGCCGGGAGTGGTCGGAACGTGTGGCTCGGTCATGGAATCCCCCGTTTGTGCGGGCTGGCTCAGCGCTAGCAATGTGATTTCACATTAACCGATGCGGCAACCTTGCGCACCTCTCATGAGTCGGTTCCCTTGAAAGCGGGTGCTGATTGTCACGTCCGGAAAAGGGTGGATCGTTGGCTTTCTGTCCTTGCCAACGGTGTTAGCTGACAGGTCCGAGCTGATCCGGTCGAGCAGAGAAACGGGAGCAACACAGCAATGGGTCGAGCGGATGCGCGACGAGCCCAGCGGCACGGGTCGCGGCGGGCCGTGAAGAGCGGCGGCATACGCAGACTCTTCACCTGGCGGAAACTACTGGGCACGGCCTTGGGGCTCTGCCTGCTGGGCATGGGCGCGTTCGCCGTGCTCTACATGGTCGTGCAGGTGCCGGCGGGCAACGCGCAGGCCAAGCTCCAGGCCAACGTCTACAAGTACTCCGACGGCACGCTGCTGGCCCGGACCGGCGAGGTCAACCGGGAGATCGTGAGCCTCGCCGAGGTGCCCAAGGACGTTCAGCGGACCTTCGTGGCCGCCGAGAACAAGTCCTTCTACGACGACCACGGCGTCGACTTCAAAGGCACCGCCCGCGGCCTGATCAACACCGTTTCCGGCAAGGGCAAGCAGGGTGGCTCGACCATCACCCAGCAGTACGTCAAGAACTACTACCTCGACGCGGACCAGACCGTCACCCGCAAGCTCAAAGAGCTCGTCATCTCGCTGAAGGTCGACCGCAACAGGACCAAGTCCGAGATCCTCGCCGGGTACATCAACACCAGCTACTACGGCCGCGGCGCCTACGGGATCCAGGCCGCGGCACAGGCGTACTACGGCAAGGACGCCAAGCAGCTGAACGTCCCCGAGGGCGCCTACCTCGCCGCGCTGCTCCAGGCCCCGAGCCAGTACGACTGGGCCGTCGCCACTCCGACCGGCAAGGCGCTCGTCAAGGAGCGCTGGAACTACGTACTGAACAACATGGTCGACGAGAAGTGGCTGGACGCCGGGGCGCGCCAGGAGATGAAGTTCGAGATCCCGAAGACCCCGAAGCCGGCGCAGGGGCTCTCCGGCCAGAAGGGCTACATCGTCAACGCGGCGCGCGCGGCGGTGCAGAAGCAGGAGAACATCACCGACGCGCAGTTCGACGCCGGCGGCTGGACGATCACCGTCAACATCGACAAGAAGAAGCAGCAGGAGCTGGAGAAGTCGGTCAAGACCAAGCTGACCGACAAGCTGGACACCAAGGGGCGCAAGCTCGACCAGGACGTCCAGGCCGGTGCGGCCTCGGTCAACCCGAAGACCGGGGCCGTCGTCGCCCTGTACGGCGGACGCGGCCTGACCGAGCACTGGACGTCGAACGCCACCCGGCGCGACTACCAGCCCGCCTCCACCTTCAAGCCGATCATCCTCGCGGCCGCGCTCGACCAGGAGTCGCAGACCCAGGACGACCAGCAGATCACCGCCAACACCCGCTACGACGGCACCAGCAAGCGCCCGGTCAAGGGCAGCGACATCGCCTTCGCGCCGGAGAACGAGGACGACCAGGACTACGGCCAGGTCACCGTCCAGACCGCGATGAACAAGTCCATCAACTCCGTCTTCGCGCAGATGGGCGTGGACGTCGGCATGGACCGCGTGATGCAGACCGCGGGCGAGCTCGGCATGGACGTGGAGGGGCTCGACGCGGTGCCGGCGCAGACACTCGGTTCCATGGGAGCGAGCCCGATGGAGATGGCCGGGATCTACGCGACCCTCGACAACCACGGCAAGAAGGTCACCCCGCAGATCCTGAAGTCCGCCCAGAAGCAGGGATCCTCGCCGATCGAGGTGCCCGACGCGATCGGCGACCAGGTGATCACGCGCCAGGCCGCGGACTCCGTGACCTCCGTGCTGACCGGTGTGGTCGACGACGGTACGGCCCACCAGGCGGTGCGCGGCGCCGAGGGACTGGCCGACCAGCAGATCGCGGGCAAGACCGGCACCTCGGACGACAACAAGTCGGCCTGGTTCACCGGCTACACCCCGAACCTCGTCACCTCGGTCGGCCTCTTCGGTGAGGCCGCCTTCGACCGCACCAATGACGACGGCAAGAAGGTGCACAAGTCCGACCAGGTGCCCCTGAAGGGCGCCGGAGGCGGCGGCAGGGTCAACGGCGGCGGCTTCCCGGCCGAGGTCTGGGCGGACTTCACCGCTCAGGCGATGGGTGATCCGGGCAAGTTCGACCTCGACACCGACATGGGCGCGGCGGTCACCCCGCCGCCGGACACCACCCCAGCGAGCCCGTCGACCTCGCCCACCGACGAGGCCTCGCCCTCGGACGGGCCGTCCAGCCCGCCCGCGCCGTCCGATCCGCCGAAGGGCTCCGGCTCCCCGTCGACTTCGCCGCCGCCCACCCCGTCGGATGACACGTCGATCGACCCGCCCACCGATCCGTCGACCGAACCGGGCCCCTCCGACTCGGCCGAAGTCCCCTTGCCCCCGGGGGACGGCCGGCCGAACAGCGAGAACAGCGTGACGCGCTGACCACCGGAACGGGCGGTGTACGAGGAGAACTCCTCGTACACCGCCCGTTCCGGCGTTCCGGCGGCCGGGGTCAGCCGCCGTTGACCTTCTTCGCGATCCGGTCGCCGAGGGTCTTGTCCACGTTCCGCCAGTACTGCACCGCCCGGTCCAGGACCGGACGGCTCACACCGTTCAGGAGATGGCCGGAAATGTTCGACACCAGCCGATCGCGCGCCGCGTCGTCGAGGACGGTGCGCACCAACGTGCCCGCCTGGCCCCAGTCGTCGTCGTCCCGGCGCAGCGTGTACGCCTCGTGCACCATCTCGCCCGCCGTCGCCCAGCCGGCCGGCTCGCCGAAGCGGTCGGTGTCCGCCGCCGGACCGCCGTACGAGTTCGGCGCGTAGACCGCGCCCGTGCGCGACGGCTCGTACCGCATCGCGCCGTCCTTCGAGTACGAGTTGCGCGAGAAGCGCGGCCGGTTCGGCGGGAGCTGCGCGTAGTTCGGGCCGATCCGGTACCGATGGGTGTCCGGGTAAGAGAAGAGCCGGCCCAGCAGCATCTTGTCGGGCGACGGGCCGATGCCGGGCACCAGGTTCGACGGCTCGAAGGACGCCTGCTCGATGTGGACGAAGAAGTCCTCGGGGTTCTCGTTCAGCGTCATCCGGCCGACCTCGGTCAGCGGGTAGTCGCCGTGCGGCCAGACCTTCGTCAGGTCGAACGGGTTGAACCGGTAGTCCGGGGCGTCGTCGAACGGCATGATCTGGACGGAGAGCGTCCAGCTCGGGTGGTCGCCGCGCTTGATCGAATCGAACAGGTCCCGGCGGTGCACGTCACCGTCGGTCCCGGCCATCGCGTCGGCGTCCTCCTGGGTGTAGAAGTCGATGCCCTGGTCGGTCCTGAAGTGGTACTTGACCCAGAACCGCTCGCCGCCCGCGTTCACCCACATGTAGGTGTGCGAGCTGAAACCGTCCATGTTGCGGTACGTCTTCGGGATGCCCCGGTCGCCCATCAGCCACGTCACCTGGTGCGCGGTCTCGGGGGAGAGGGTCCAGAAGTCCCACTGCATGTCGTTGTCGCGCACCCCGCTGTCGGGGCGGCGCTTCTGCGAGCGGATGAAGTCCTGGAACTTCATCGGGTCCCGTACGAAGAAGACCGGCGTGTTGTTGCCGACCATGTCGTAGTTGCCGTGCTCGGTGTAGAACTTCAGCGCGAAACCACGGGGGTCGCGCCAGGTGTCGGGGGAGCCCTGTTCGCCGGCGACCGTGGAGAAGCGGGCGAGCATCGCGGTCTGCTTGCCCGGCTGGAAGAGGTCGGCCTTGGTGAACTGGCTG
The DNA here is from genome assembly GCF_040655445.1 of Streptomyces sp. NPDC050423. Lineage (NCBI taxonomy): Bacteria > Bacillati > Actinomycetota > Actinomycetes > Kitasatosporales > Streptomycetaceae > Streptomyces > Streptomyces sp. NPDC050423. The sequence continues at coordinate 193,968 of NZ_JBFAJY010000004.1, read as the reverse complement.
ACGTCGTTGGTCACCTGGAAGATGCCGTACGCGCCGGAACCCTTGGCGTGGACCACGCGCTCGGGGACCCGTTCACGGTTGAACTGGGCCATCTTCTCGATGAGGTAGTGATCCTGGAGCAGGATCGGGCCGTCCGTCCCGACGGTGAGCGAGTGTTCGTCGCTCTCCACCGGGATTCCGGCGTTGTTGGTGGTGTATGGGGCGTTCTTGGTCCTGGGTTCCTCGGCCACGAGCGTCCTCCCGTCGGTGGGGTATCGGTCAGATCGCGTACACGACTGAAGTCAAACCCGCCGACAGGAGGTCGGCAACATTTGGATACCGTCCGTGACGGTGCCCTTGCGGGGCCCGGCTACTGCCCCCTGGTCGGCATCTCGAACCAGACGACCTTGCCCGTCGACAGGCGCGTCGCACCCCACCGCCGGGCCAGCCGGTTCACCAGGAACAGACCGCGGCCGCCCTCGTCCATGTCCCGGGCGCGGCGCTGGCGGGGCAGCTGCGGGGAGTCGTCGCCGACCTCGCAGCGCAGGATGTCGGTCCGCAGCAGCCGCAGCGTCACCGGCCGCTCCGCGTACCGCACGGCATTGGTCACCACCTCGCTGACCAACAGCTCCACCGAGTCCGACAGGTCGTCCAGACCCCATCGGCTGAGGGCGCGGCGGGCCAGCCTGCGGGCCCGGCCCGGGGCGGAGTCCTCCGGCTCCAGGAACCAGTACGCGACATCGCTCGGCGCGATCCCGTCGAAGCGGGCGGCGAGCAGCGCGATGTCGTCGTCCCGGTCGCCGGGGCCCAGCATGTCCAGCACGTCGTCGCAGAGGGCCTCCAGCGGCGGCGAGTGGTCGGGCCCGGTCAGCCGGGCGGTGGTGGCGAGCCGCTCGCGCAGCATCTCAATGCCCGTCCAGACGTCCCGCAGCCGCGACTCCACCAGGCCGTCGGTGTAGAGGAGCAGGGTGGCGCCCGCGGGCGCGTCCAGCTCGACGGCCTCGAAGTCCACTCCGCCGACGCCGATCGGGGCGCCGGGCGGTACCCGCAGCACCTCGGCGCGACCGCCGAGGTGGAGCAGCACGGGCGGCGGGTGGCCGGCGTTGGCGATGGTGATGCGGTGCGCGACGGGGTCGTACACCGCGTACAGGCAGGTCGCCATGCGGTCGCTGCCGAGCCGCTGCGCCTGCTCGTCCAGGTGGTGCAGCACCTCCTGCGGCGGCAGGTCGAGCCCGGCCAGGGTCTGCGCGGTGGTGCGCAGCTGGCCCATGATCGCGGCGGAGGTCATGGAGTGGCCCATGACGTCGCCCACGACCAGGGCGACCCGGCTGCCGGGCAGCGGGATCGCGTCGTACCAGTCGCCGCCGACCCGGGCCGTCTCGGCGGCCGGGAGGTAGCGGGAGGCGAGCCGGACCCCGGTGGGCTGGGGCAGCGAGTCGGGCAGCATGGTGCGCTGGAGCTCGTCGGCGATGTAGGCCTCGCGCCCGTACAGCACGGCCTTGTCGATGCCGAGCGCGGTGTGCGTCGCGAGCTGGGCCGCGACCAGCAGGTCGTTGGCCTCGAACGGCGGGCGCTCGGTCCCGCGCAGGAAGACGGCCGCGCCGATCACCCGGCGCCGGCCGCGCAGCGGGGCCAGGATCGCCCGGTGCCCGGACGGCACGGTACGGCCGGCGCCGAGCAGCTCGGGCAGGGCGGCACGGGCCGCGGCGGAGTCGCCGAAGACCGGCCGCACCCCGCGCAGCACCTCGGCCAGCGCACCGCCGGGGCGGACCTCGCACAGTTCGGCGGCGGGCGTCAGATCGGTCTGCGGATCGATGGCGGCCGGCCGGAGCCGCTCGCTCTCCGACATCCCCTCGGTGATCTCCTCGCTCAGCCGCAGCCGGTCGGAGCGGCGCAGCCGCAGCACGAACGGGTTGACGGGACGTTCGTCGCCGACCGGCAGCGGGTCGCGGAGGTAGACCAGTATGGCGTCGGAGAACGTCGGCACGCTGGCCCGGCACAGGCCCAGGACGATCTCGTCCAGATCTATGCCGCGGGCGATCCGGCGGGTCGCGGCACCCACGAAGCGCAGCCGGTCGCCCTCGCGGCGGGCCGCCGCCTGTGGGTCGGGGCCTGCCGCGGGGCCAGGCCCGGCAGCGGCCGGACCGGGGCCCTTGGCCGGGGTCGGGATCGCTTTTCCGGCAGCGGCGGGCGCCGACGCGGCGTCCCGCTGCCGCGGCCGGGTGCGTTCCTGCGACCGGGCGGCGAGAGGCTGCCGGCCTTCGTGGGAGGTGGGGTGCTCCGTCACGCTTGGGGTTCCGTCCGTCCGGGCCGGTTGTATGAGGCAATCACCTCGTGGGGCGCTACTGTGCCCCGGCATGAGCGGCAATAACAACGGCTGACATCGCATGCCCCGGAACACCGGGCCGAAACCGGTCGTCCGTGAACGGGAGCGGTGACAACGTTTTCTGCGGCGGAGCGACGGACAGCGAGCACGTCTCCACCCCCTCGTAGTGGCTCATGCGATTCGTGCGACTCATACGACTGATGCGGGTCATGAAGCGTGCAACCAGTGCGATGACTTGATGATTTACGGTCAGCTCGTGCGCGGCGCCCGCCGGTTGGGGGCGGATCGGCCGTCCTCGGGACGATCCTACGTTTGTCCCCCTGCGGTGCATCAAGGGTCTCACGACGGCATGGCCGAGGGGGTGCGGTACCAGTCATCCGGAAGCCGGTCCCAGTCGTCCGGAAGCGCGGGTACCCGCCAGTGCGGATCGGGCCGCCAGTCCTCCCAGCCGTCCCGGAACGGCGCCCCCCAGTCGCGGATCACCCCGACCGCCGCGCGGCCCGCCTCCCGCACCCGCCGCGCGGTCGCGGGGGTCATCAGGCCGACCTGCTGGGCCTGGGCGAACTCGTCCTCGTCGCGCCAGAGCCAGCTGCGGTCCGGGTAGACGGAGATGTCGAGGAAGTGGTCCTCGGAGTCGATGCCGCCGGCCCAGCGGGTACGCGGCTCCTCCAGGTTCACGTACCAGCTGCGGAACTCCCAGCCGAGCTCCCAGAACAGCCAGACCGACCACGGCTCGCCCGGCCTGGCCAGCTTCAGCACCCCGTTGCCCAGCCAGGGCGAGCGGGCGGTGGTGCGCGGCGAGGTGTACCGGGTGGCGAGCGGCTCGGCGTGCACCTCGGTGCCGTTCGCCAGCACCGGCTTCACGCACTCGGTGCCGGGCGCCACCCAGACGGCGAGCAGGTCCTCGGTGTCCTGGGCGACGGTCACGGGACGGCAGATGTGCACCGGGTTCGGCGTCCGGCCGGGCGCGGGACCGTGCCGCAGCGGTCCGTTGCCGCGGTAGCGCCACAGGATCTGATCACCCGGCGCCCAGCGCTCGGTCTCTCCCGTACCTGTCATGGAGGGATCTTACGGCCTGGTGCGCGGTAACCAGCGGGTTCCCGACGCCCTGCCCCGCCGCCGCCCGCCTCGGCGGCGCGCATCACGGGCGGGTCATCCGCAGCACGTCCAGCGCCTCGTCGAGCTGCTCCAGGGTGAGGTCCCCGCGCTCGACGTAACCCGAGGCCAGCACCACCTCGCGGATCGTCAGGCGTTCGGCGAGGGACTTCTTGACGACCTTCGACGCCTCCTCGTAGCCGATGTACTTGTTCAGCGGGGTGACGACGGACGGCGAGGACTCCGCGTACTCCCTGGCCCGCTCCACGTTCGCGGTGATCCCGTCGACCGTGCGGTCCGCGAGCAGCCGGGAGACGTTGGCGAGCAGCCGCACCGACTCCAGCAGGTTCTTCGCGATGACCGGGAGCATCACGTTCAGCTCGAAGTTGCCCGCCGCTCCCGCCGCGGCGACCGTCGCGTCGTTCCCCGTCACCTGGGCGGCGACCATCAGCACGGCCTCGGGAATGACCGGATTCACCTTCCCCGGCATGATCGACGAGCCCGGCTGGAGGTCGGGCAGGTTGATCTCGGCCAGTCCGGTGCGCGGTCCCGAGGCCATCCAGCGCAGGTCGTTGGCGATCTTGGTGAGCGAGACCGCGACGGTGCGGAGCTGGCCGGACGTCTCCACCAGACCGTCCCGCGCGCCCTGCGCCTCGAAGTGGTCCCGGGCCTCGGTGAGCGGCAGCCCGGTGACGCGGGCGACCTCGGCGATCACGGCGGCCGAGAAGCCGGGCGGGGTGTTGATGCCGGTGCCCACGGCCGTGCCGCCCAGCGGCAGCTCGGCGAGGCGGGGGAGCGAGGCATGCAGCCGCTCGATCCCGTAGCGGATCTGCGCGGCGTACCCGCCGAACTCCTGGCCCAGGGTCACCGGGGTGGCGTCCATCAGGTGGGTGCGCCCCGACTTCACGACCGCCGCGAACTCCGCGGACTTGCGCTCCAGGGCGGCCGCGAGGTGGTCCAGGGCGGGGATCAGCTCGCCGGTGACCGCGCCCGTCGCGGCGATGTGGATGGAGGACGGGAAGACGTCATTGGAGGACTGCGAGGCGTTGACGTGGTCGTTGGGGTGGACCTCGCGGCCGAGGCGCTCGGTGGCGAGGGTGGCCACCACCTCGTTGGTGTTCATGTTCGACGAGGTGCCGGAGCCGGTCTGGAAGACGTCGATCGGGAAGTGCGCGTCCCAGCGCCCCCCGGCGACCTCGGCCGCGGCGTCCTGGATGGCCCGCGCGATCTCCGGGTCGAGCACCTTCAGCTCGGCGTTCACCTTGGCGGCGGCGGCCTTGATGCGGGCCAGGGCCTCGATGTGGGCCCGCTCCAGACGCTGTCCGGAGATCGGGAAGTTCTCCACGGCCCGCTGTGTCTGGGCCCGCCACCTGGCGTCCGCGGGGACCCTCACCTCACCCATCGAATCGTGCTCGATGCGGTACTTCCCGTCGGTCGCCGTGCTGTCGTTCCGGCCCTGTACATCGTTCATGCGCGTTCAACCTCCTCTGGACCGCCCGGGATGTGGGGGGCGGCGTCGCGTGGCTGGGCACGCGCATCTGCGGCGTTGTCGTCAATCACCATGGCTCCTTCCCCAAGCTCTCAACTTCGTTCGAGCAGGGGAGGCCCCATCTGCCTCAATCCTCCGCCTTGCAGCTGCACGCACCCAGCCTCGCTCCTTCTTCCGCCCCCCACTTCCCGGGCGGTCCTGAAAAAGATGAGCACTTGTCTTGTTCTGAGTATTCCCAAGTTGCCTACCGACCAGTAAATACCGTGGGTAACAACAATCTCGGGAGGCGCAATGAGGCGCACAAGGTTCAGACTCCGATGTACCGTCGCGGCCGTCGCCGCCACGGCGGCGGCACTGGGCGGGATGACCGCGGCCGCCGGACCGGCGGGCGCGGCACAGTCCGGTACCACCACCACCTCATCCACCGCACTGTCGCCGGAACTGGAGGCCATCCGCGCGAGCGAGGCCACCCGGCTGTACGGCGACCCGGCCGAGCGCCCGCTCGCCGACCGCAAGACCGGGCTGATCTCGCTCGGCGACAGCGAGATCTCGGGCGAGGGCGTCGGCACGTACGAGAACGGCACCAACGGCCCCGACAACTGGTGCCACCGCTCGCCCGACTCCGCCATCCACCGCACCGGAATCCCGGCCGACGTCACGTACAACGTCTCCTGCTCCGGCGCGTACACCGGGAACATCGTCATCGGCGGTTCGAAGCAGTACGCCGACGAGCTGGTGCAGAGCGACAACCTCGCCATCAAGGCACGCAACACCCGCATCAAGATGATCGTGCTGGTGGCGGGTGCCAATGACGACCTCCAGTTCGGCCCGGTCATGACGGACTGCGTCGAACGCTGGGTCCTCCTCCAGGGCACGTGCGAGCCCAAGTACGACGGCGGCTGGCAGGCCCGCGTCGACGCGCTCGTCCCCAAGGTCGAGAAGACCGTGGGCGACCTGCGGACCGTCATGTCGGACGCGGGATACGCCAACGGCGACTACAAGCTCGTCGTCATGGGCTACCCGAGCCCGATCGGCCCGGACTTCTACGACAACCCGAACTTCCCCGGCAAGCTTCCCGGCGGCTGCGCCGGATACGACTCCGACGCCGCCTGGGGCCGCAACACCGCCGTTCCCGCCTTCGAGCGCGGGATGCGCAAGGCCGCCGCCGACACCGGAGCCGTCTACCTCGACAACTCCCGGCTCTTCCACGGCCACGAGGTGTGCAGCGAGTCCACCTGGGCCCGTGGCCTCTTCATCGACCTGTCGCACTTCCCGCCGGACTCCAACTCCGTCCGGCAGTCCTTCCACCCGAACGCCGCCGGCCACGGCGCCTTCGCCTCCTGCCTGACTCAGATCTACAACTCGGGCCTGCGTGAGGCGAGCTGCGCCGACCCGGCGAGCACCGGAACCCCCGTGCTGCAGGCCGCCGCCTGGGACGACGTCTTCAAGCCGCTGCGCAACGAGGCCACCAGCAGCTGTCTGGACGCCCCGGCCTCGGTCACGCGCAACAACACCGGAGTCACCGGCTGGGACTGCCACGGCGGCCGCAACCAGGGCTGGTGGTACGACTCCGGCACGAAGAGCGTCCGTACGGAACTGAGCCACGACCGCTGCCTGGACGTACCGGGTGCCGGCTACAAGGCGGGCGCCGCCCTCATCCTCTACAACTGCTCGGGCGCGGCCAACCAGAAGTTCGTCCGGCAGTCGGGCACCCTGAGCCCGGCCGCCTCGACGGGGCTGTGCGCGACCCTGGCGGGCGCCCATGACCCGCTGAGGCTCCAGCCCTGCGACGGGAGCGCGAGCCAGCGCTTCGCGTAGCGGGCCGCTCCTCGGGTACGGGGAGGGGCGGTACCCGGCCCTCCCCGCACCCCCGGGTCAGCCGGACGTCACGAACGCGCCCAGGATCGCCGCCAGGTGACCCGGGTCGTCCGCCCCGCACAGCTCACGCGCCGAGTGCATCGACAGGCCCGGTACTCCCACGTCCACGGTCGGGACACCCAGCCGGGCCGCGGTGAGCGGGCCTATCGAGGTGCCGCACGGCATCGCGTTGTTGGAGACGAACGGCTGCCACGGGGCGCCCGCCCGCTCGCAGGCCGACGCGAACACCGCGATACCGGTCGAGTCGGTGGCGTAGCGCTGATTGACGTTGACCTTGACCGTCGGGCCGCTGTTGGGCAGCGGGCGGTGGTCGGGATCGTGCCGCTCCGCGTAGTTGGGGTGCACCGCGTGCGCCATGTCGGCCGATACGCAGAAGGCGCCGGCCAGCGCCCGCGACCAGTCCTCCGGGCTTCCGCCGCGCGCCGTGACCGAACGGCCCAGGACGCGCTCCAGCAGCGGGCTCTGCGCCCCCGTGTCGGAGCCGCTGCCGACCTCCTCGTGGTCGAAGGCCGCCAGGACCGGGATGTACGCGGGCGCCTCGGCCGCCGTCGCCGCACCGGCCAGCGCCGTGACGCCGGCGTGCACCGACACCAGGTTGTCCAGCCGGGAGGAGACCACGAACTCCCCCTCCGCGCCCAGGTATCCGGGCGGCTGGATGTCGTGGAGCATCAGGTCCCAGCCCAGCACCTCGTCCGGGTCGGCCTCCGCGGCCGCGGCGACCCGGCGCAGCAGCGCCCCTTCCTCGGCGTCGCCGAGCGACCACACCGGGGCGATGTGGCGCTGCCGGTCCAGGGCCAGGCCGTCGTTGACGGACCGGTCCAGGTGGATGGCCAGCTGGGGCACCCGCAGCAGCGGTTCGTCGATCTGCACGAGCCGGGAGTCGGTCGTGCCGCCGGGGCCCCGGAGGGCGAGGCGGCCGGAGATGCCCAGGTCGCGGTCGAGCCAGGTGTTGAGCGGGACCCCGCCGTAGATCTCCACCGCGATCTGCCGCCATCCCGCGGAACCGGTGTCGGGGGTGGGTTTGATGCGCAGGTTCGGCGAGTCGGTGTGGGTGCCGATGATCCGGAAGGGCGTGTGGGCGGGGATGCCCTCGGGGGCGTACCAGGCGATCAGCGCGCCGCCGCGGACGACGAAGCTGCCGCCCGTGGTGCCCGTCCAGTCGTCCGTACCCCGCAGTTCACGGAAGCCGGCCTTCTCCAGCCGCTGGGCGGCGCTCGCGACGGCGTGGTAGGGGGAGGGGCTGGCCCTGATGAAGGAGAGCAGATCGTCGACGTGGCTGCGGTGGTGGACCGGCGTCATGCGGTCTCCGCCTTTCCGGTGTGGGACGGTGAAGGTCGTTCGGCCGTGCGGGTTCGGATGCTTCGGACGGGCGGTTCGGACTGGCGGGCAGGCGGTCGGCTGCCGGGCGCGGCTGCTGCGGGCAGGGGACATCGGTCACGGGCGGGCTGGATGGTGCGGCCGGGGTCGCGCGGCCGCATCCGTACCGGGCAGTCGGGCGGGGCGGGTTCTCCCTCGACGCGGACAACTCACCGCATCGGCCCGGTCCCCCGCAAGCCCGGCCGGCGGCCCGCTGCGCGAATGCGGCGGTGCGACGCCGGTGCCCGCGGCCGGTGGGGACCGTCCTGGGGCCTCGTCGCGGGGCCCGGCCGGCACCGGAACGGCGACCGGCGTGCGGATCGCCGCCCGTACCCGTTCCGGCACCCGGGCGCGGGAGCTCTCGCGGCTGCGCCGCACCGCCCTCCACAGGATTGGCTGAATTCAGTCGTACGCGGACCGTGCCGGCACCGGGTCCGGTCACGGGGACGACGGGACCGGCGGAGCCTTGCGCAGGCCCCGGACCCGGATCAGGAACACCGCGGCGACCACGAGAGCGGCGCCGTGGGACCAGCCGACGACCGTCAGCGGGGTGTAGTGGTCGAGCGAGGCCGCGACCAGGATCATCCCGGCGCCGAACCCGAGGTTCTCCACCGTGGCGGAGAGCCCGAAGGCGTGCGCGCGCAGCCCGGCCGGCAGGGTCTGCAGATGCGAGGTGTACGAGACCTCCGTGAGCCCGTCGGCCGCCCCGGCGACCAGGGCGATCGCGGCCGTGGCCACCAGGGGGAACCCCGCGAAGGCCAGGATGAACGCCCCGGACATGAGACAGGTGCCCCAGCCGAAGCCCAGCGCCCCCACGGACCGGCCGGTGCGGCGCGCGTACCGCTGGATCAGCTGCTGCACCACGATGTTGCCGAGCGCCCACAGGCACCAGAAGGCGCTGACGAACACGGCGGGGCGCGAGGCGTCGAGCCCGCTGGAGTAGACGGGCAGCGCAGCGTTGTGCGAGGACGAGCCCAGCGCGTCGACGCCGCGCAGCGCCACCATCAGCGCCAGACCGGGCGCGGCGGCCAGGGCGGCCAGCGCGGCGGACCGGCGGCGACGTGCGGGCGAGTCATCCGGCTCCTCCCGGCCCCCGCCCCGGCCCCCGCCCCCGTTCGCGTTCCCGTCCTCGCCGTCGCCTCTGCCGCCGCCCGGGATGGGGAGCAGGGCCACCGTCACCGCGCAGACCGCGAAGGTGGCCGTGTCCACCACGAACGCGGCGGTGTACCCGACGAGCGAGACGACGACGCCCGCCGAGGCGAAACCGGCCACCATGGCCAGTGAACGGCCGGTGATCGAGAGGGAGTTGGCCCAGGATCGCCGGTCCTCGCCGACCATCTCGGGAATCGAGCTGCGCAGGGACACCATGAACAGGGTCCCGCAGGAGCCGACCACCACCGACACGGCGACCAGCGCGGCCGTCCGCAGCCCGTCCGGCGCGAGGACCAGCAGCAGCATCACCGACGCCTGCGCGATATTCGTCCAGAGCATCACGCTCTTCGCCGTGAAACGGGAGAGCAGACCACCGGCCGTCAGCCCGGCGGCAAATCCGGACGCCAGCCGCACCGCCATGAACAGCCCCATGGCGAGAGCCCGCCCCGTCGTCTCATAGACGAACAGATTGAGCGCCACCATATTCAGGAAGGTGCCGTACGAAGAGATGGCGTAGCCGGCCACCAGGAATCGATAACGCCGAACTCCGTACCGCGAGTCGGCCGATTCGGCGGTCGGCCGGCTGAGGGTGTGGTCAGGGCCGGGCGTCACCCGTTCATAGTCGTCGAACCGCCGAACTCCCCAACGTCATCCCGTATGTACAAAGGTAATCTGCATACTTGTGAAGGACGCTCATTCCAGCCCACCGGCATGCGATTGCCGCGAATCGTCGGCGGACAGCTCCGCACGGGCCGGCTCCGTCCCGGAACAGCCGTGCGAGAGCGCGCTCGCGACCTATCGGCGCGCACTGGTGGCGGGGTGCCTTCCCGAGGACGAGGTGGCCGGATGTCTGCGGGACCTGCACCTGATGGTGGCCGACCGCCGGTCACCCGGATCCATGATCCCCGTACCGCCGGAGACGGCGTCCCACGCCGTCCTCGCCCCGCTCCAGGCCGCCGTCCTCGACCGGCGCCGCACGCTGCGGGCCACCCGCGCCGCGCTCTCCGTCTTCGAGGCCCTGTACGCGGACGTGCACCGGACCGAACGGCCCGCGCTCACCCGGCTGTCCGGGGAGGCCGTCATCAGCAAGGCGCTGGACGCGGCGGTGGGCGGCTGCCGGGAGCAGGTCCGCACCGCACACCCCGGGGGCGGCCGTCCGGCACACGTGCTCCAGGAAGCGCTGATCCGGGACCTGGGCAGCCTGCGGCGGGGGATCCGGCAGCGGACGATCTACCAGCACACCGTCCGCTCGGACCGCACGACCCTCGCGTACATCGAGCAGGTGACCGCCGCGGGAGCGGAGATCAGGACGCTCGCCGAGGTGGCCGACCGGGTGATCGTGTTCGACCGGGACCTGGCGTTCGTCCCGTTCTCCGACGAACCGCACCACGCGCTGCGCGTCCAGCACCCGTCACTGGTGAGGTTCCTGGCCCGCGGCTTCGACGAGGCCTGGGCCCGCTCGGTGCCGGTCCGCCCGGAACGGGCGCCGCTGCGCACCCCCGTCATCACGTCCGATCTGCAGCGCGCCATCCTGCGGGCGGTGGTCAACGGGGAGACGGACGCCTCGATAGCCCGGCGGATCGGGATGAGCCGCCGCACCGTCGCCGAGCACATGCGGAAGGTCTCCGAGCAGCTCGGCAGCACCAGCCGGGCCCAACTCGGCTATCTGGTCGCGACATCGGGCCTGCTCGACGGCTGAGGGGCCCGCTCAGCCCGTTGCCGGACGTGAGGGGCCCCTCGTGGTACGTGCGTGCGTCTCTCGCCGGCCGAGGCCGTCAGCCGAGGCCGGGGCCGCGCACCGGAATGCTGGTGAACGTCGGGGCCGGGGCGGGCTCGGTGAAGAAGTCGTTGCCCTTGTCGTCGACGACGACGAACGCCGGGAAGTCCTCGACCTCGATCCGCCAGACCGCCTCCATGCCGAGCTCCTCGTACTCGACGACCTCGACCTTCTTGATGCAGTCCTGCGCCAGCCGCGCCGCCGGGCCGCCGATGGAACCGAGGTAGAACCCGCCGTGCGCGTCGCACGCGTCGGTGACCTGCCTGGACCGGTTGCCCTTGGCCAGCATCACCTTGGAGCCGCCCGCCGCCTGGAACTGCTCGACGTAGCTGTCCATCCGGCCGGCGGTCGTCGGACCGAAGGACCCGGAGGCGTAGCCCTCGGGCGTCTTCGCCGGGCCCGCGTAGTACACCGGGTGGTCCTTGAGGTACTGCGGCATCTCCTCGCCCGCGTCCAGCCGCTCCTTGATCTTGGCGTGCGCGATGTCGCGCGCCACGACCAGCGGGCCGGTCAGCGAGAGCCGGGTCTTGACCGGGTACTTGGTCAGCTCGGCGAGGATGTCGTCCATCGGGCGGCTGAGGTCGATCCGCACGACGTCCCCCGCCTCGTCGAGGTGCTCGTCGGTGGTGTCCGGGAGGAAGCGCGCCGGGTCCTTCTCCAGCTGCTCCAGGAAGACGCCCTCGGCGGTGATCTTCGCGGTGGCCTGGCGGTCGGCCGAGCAGGACACGGCGATCGCGACGGGCAGCGAGGCGCCGTGGCGGGGCAGCCGGACCACGCGCACGTCGTGGCAGAAGTACTTGCCCCCGAACTGCGCCCCGATGCCGATCCTCTGCGTCAGCTCGAAGACCTTCTCCTCCAGCTCCTTGTCACGGAAACCGTGACCCGTGGGGGAGCCCTCGGCGGGCAGCTCGTCCAGGTAGTGCGCGGAGGCGTACTTCGCGGTCTTCATCGCGAACTCGGCCGACGTACCGCCGACGACGATCGCCAGGTGGTACGGCGGGCAGGCGGCCGTGCCCAGGGAACGGATCTTCTCCTCGAGGAACTTCATCATGGAGGCCTCGTTGAGGACCGCCTTGGTCTCCTGGAAGAGGAACGACTTGTTGGCCGAGCCGCCGCCCTTCGCCATGAAGAGGAACTTGTACGCGCCGCCGTCGGTCGCGTACAGCTCGATCTGGGCCGGGAGGTTGGAGCCGGTGTTCTTCTCGTCCCACATGTTCAGCGGCGCCATCTGCGAGTAGCGCAGATTGAGCTTGGTGTACGCGTCGAAGACGCCGTGCGACAGCGCCTCCTCGTCACCGCCCTCGGTGAGCACGTTCTGCCCGCGCTTGCCCATGACGATGGCGGTGCCGGTGTCCTGGCACATGGGCAGGACGCCCGCGGCGGCGATGTTCGCGTTCTTCAGCAGGTCGAGCGCGACGAACTTGTCGTTGGACGACGCCTCGGGGTCGTCCACGATCCGCCGCAGCTGCGCCAGGTGCGCGGGCCGCAGGTAGTGCGAGATGTCGTGCATGGCCTCGGCGGCCAGGGTGCGCAGCGCCGCCGGATCGACCTTGAGGAACGTACGGCCGTCGGCCTCGAAGGTGGAAACACCCTCGGAGGTGACCAGACGATACGGCGTGGTGTCCTCTCCCAGGGGGAGCAGATCGGAGTACGCAAACTCTGGCATTACGGCCATTCCTCACTCGGTGACGGCGGCTGACCTCCCTTGGGCAGCGCACCCACCAGGGTAGAACCCCGCCGGGGCGGCGGGTCTGTGAGGTAGGGCTCACTCGGACAGGACCTGGGCGTCGCCCTGTTCCGCGCCTCGCCGTCACCGCTCAGGCCCTAGTCGCGATCTATCGCGTTTGGGTACGCTGGGCCGGTGGACCTCGAAAAGCACCCCCAGCAGCCCACCGCACGGGCGGAACCCGACGTCATCCGTGCCTCCGACGCCGACCGTGACCGGATCGCGGACATCCTGCGGGAGGCCATGGCCGAGGGCCGGCTGACCGCCGAGGAGCACGGTGAGCGGGTCGACGCGGTCTACCGTGCCAAGACCGTCGGTGAACTGGAGCCGCTGGTGCGGGACCTGCCCGCGCCGGGCGGGGGTGCCAGGCCCTCCACCGCGCCGTACGCCTACGACCCCGAGGCGGCGGCGGGCCCGGCCGACAACCTGGTCGCGGTCTTCAGCAGCTCAACCCGCAGGGGGCGCTGGCGGGTCGGCGGCCGGACGAACGCGTTCTCGTTGTTCGGCAGTGTGGAGATCGATCTGACCGAGGCGCTTTTCGGACAGCGTCTCACCGTGATCAACGCGACCTCCATCTTCGGAAGTGTGGAGATCCGGGTTCCCGAGAACATCTCGCTGCGCGGCAGCGGAACGGGCATCTTCGGCAATTTCGAAGTCGTCACTCTGGAATCCGGGGATCCCGAGGCGCCAGTGGTCGTGGTCAACGGTTATTCGGTCTTCGGCAGCGTCGAGGCAAAACCCAAGCGCGGCAAGTTCATTGCGGATCTCCAGGACCGCCTGCGTAAACACCTCGGTCACTGACGGAGAACCGGGCGCGGAAGGAACTGATTCCAGCCGAAATCACGCTCGACAGCAATTTCGCGGACCGGACCTGAGTGCCACTCAGTGCATAGGCGCGCGCACAGCGGGTAGGGAGTGCTGCATCGTCTTCTCGCCCGCGAAGCCGTCGTCAGGAGTGGACCGTGCTGCACATGCCGCATCAGCCCCTGCAGGTCGCCGCCGTGCCTTCCCAGCGGACCCCCGCTCGGGAGGACCAGGCCGGCCCCTGGCATTCGGAGGCGGTGTGCCGCCGGGACGAAGCCGGGCTGTTCTTCGCCCCGTCGAAGGAGCCGACCGCTGCCCGGCTCGCGCGCGAGGAGTCCGCGAAGCGGGTCTGCGCGCGCTGTCCGGTCATGGTCGAGTGCCGGGAACACGCCCTGCTGCAACCCGAGCCGTACGGGGTGTGGGGCGGCCTCACAGCTGCCGAACGCCGCGTGGCACTCGCCCGCCGCCGGCGGCGCGAGGCCGAGCTCAAGGCCTCCGACGCGGCCGGCCACATCGCCGCCGTCGGCTGACGGACACACCACCGCACCGCATCCGCCCGCGCGGAGCACGTGCCTGCGCGAAGCACGTGCCCGCGTTAAGCATGTGCTTGCGTTAAGCATGTGCTTGCGTTGGGCATGTGCTTGCGCGAAAAGGGGCGCCCCCACCGCACATGGGGGCGCCCCTTCACATGAACGTGCCTACGTCACTTCCCGCGGTCGAAGTCGATCGCACTGTAGGCACGCAGCTTGGACAGCCGGTGGGTCGAGTCGATCTTCCGGATGGTGCCGGACTTGGACCGCATCACGATCGACTCGGTGGTCGCCGTCTCCGCGCGGTACCGCACACCGCGCATCAGCTCGCCGTCCGTGATGCCGGTCGCCACGAAGAACACGTTGTCGCCGCTGACCAGGTCGTCCGTGGACAGCACCCGGTCCAGGTCGTGCCCGGCGTCCAGCGCGCGCTGACGCTCCGCCGCGTCCTTCGGCCAGAGCTTGCCCTGGATGACACCGCCGAGGCACTTTATGGCGCAGGCCGAGATGATGCCCTCAGGGGTGCCGCCGATCCCCATGAGCAGGTCGACGCCGGTACCGTCGCGAGCGGCCATGATCGAGCCCGCGACGTCTCCGTCGGAGATGAACTTGATCCGCGCGCCGGTCTCCCGGATCTCCTTGACGATGCCCTCGTGGCGCGGGCGGTCCAGGACGACGACGGTGACGTCCTCGGGGGTGGAGTTCTTGGCCTTCGCGACCCGGCGGATGTTCACCGCGACGGGGGCGTTGATGTCCACGAAGTCGGCGGCCTCGGGGCCGGTGACCAGCTTGTCCATGTAGAAGACCGCGGACGGGTCGAACATCGCGCCCCGGTCCGCGGCGGCCAGCACGGCGATCGCGTTCGGCATGCCCTTGGCGTTCAGGGTCGTGCCGTCGATCGGGTCGACGGCGATGTCGACCTCGGGGCCGGTGCCGTCACCGACCCGCTCGCCGTTGAACAGCATGGGGGCCTCGTCCTTCTCGCCTTCACCGATGACGACGATGCCGTTCATCGACACGGTGGATACGAGGGTCCGCATGGCCTTCACGGCGGCGCCGTCGGCGCCGATCTTGTCCCCGCGGCCGACCCAGCGCCCGGCGGCCATGGCGGCGGCCTCGGTGACCCGGACGAGCTCCAGGGCGAGGTTGCGGTCGGGGGCCTCCGGGGAGACCTCCAGCTGGGACGGCAGATGATGCTCGGACATCGGAGCGCACCTTTCTGTACGACGACGACCGGATGAGGGTGATGTGACTCTATCGTCAGGTCGATAAAATGAGCAGACCGGCCCACGTATGAGCGGACGCCCCCGATTCGGTCCCGCGGGGGCTGATGCGACGATGGACCCGTGGCAAGCAAGCGAGGCAAGCAGACAGTGCGGGACATGTTCCTGTCGTTGGTGGTCATCGTCGCCGTGGCGGGCGTCGTCTACATCTTCATCCCGCACGACGACAAGGCCGATCCGGTCAAGGCGGTCGACTACCGGGTCGAGCTCCTGACCGCGCGACGTGCGGCCCCGTATCCGGTGGCCGCACCCAGCGGTCTGGCGCAGAAGTGGAAGCCGACCTCCGTCAGTTACGAGCGTGAGGCTGGCGACAGCTGGCACCTGGGCTTCCTCGACCCGGACGGCAAGTACGTCGCGGTGGAGCAGTCCACGTCCCCCGCGGAGAAGTACGTCACCCAGGTCAGCCAGGACGCGAAGAAGACCGGGCGCACGCAGCAGGTCGCCGGTGAGACCTGGCAGCACTGGGAGGGCCCGAAGTACGACGCCCTCGTGCGCGAGGACGAGGGCGCGACCACGGTCGTCACGGGGTCCGCGTCGCCGGAGCGGCTGGCGGAGATGGCGGCGGCGCTCAAGACCTCCTGACGGGAGCGTCCGGCTGGGGGCAGGGCGCGGGGGACGGCGAGCAGACACGGGAATGGCCCTGGAGCGGGTGCTCCAGGGCCATTCCCGTGTGTCTCGGTGCGTGCCTCGGCCGGGCGGACCCCGGTGGATCTCCGGCCGGTGCGGCTCAGACGCTCTTGACGGCCTCGTCGTAGGCCAGGCGCGGCAGACGCGGGAACCAGGCGTCCTCGCCCGGCTTGCCGATGTTGACGACCATCAGCAGGCTGTGGTCGCCGTCCAGGAACTCCTTCTCGATGCCCGCGGCGTCGAAGCCGGTCATCGGGCCCGCGGCCAGGCCGGCGGCGCGGATGCCGATGATGAAGTAGGCGGCCTGCAGCGCGGCGTTCAGCGAGGCGGTCGACTCACGGACCGGGCGCTCGGAGAAGAACGCGTCCTTGGCCTGCGGGAAGTGCGGCAGCAGCGCCGGGAGCTCCTCGTGGAACTCGTTGTCGGCGGCCAGGATCGCGACCAGCGGGGCGGTCGAGGTCTTGGCCTGGTTGCCCTCGGCCATGTGCGGGACGAGGCGCGCGCGGGCCTCGTCCGAGCGGACCAGGACGACGCGCAGCGGCGACTGGTTGAACGCGGTCGGACCGTACTTGACCAGGTCGTAGATCGCCTGGACCTGCTCCTCGGTCACCGGCTCGTCGGTGAAGGTGTTGGCGGTGCGGGCCTCACGGAAGAGGAGGTCCTGGGCGGCGGGGTCAAGAACGAGGGACATCTTGCGTATTACCTTCCGGACGTACACGGGGGTCGAACAACGTCGATCACCCTACGGGAGAGGTAGGTTAACTTTCAACTAAAACCGGAACGGAGTGATTCACTCCACAATGAACGCGGACCGCTCCTGGTTCGGCTCCCGGGCTCAGCCCCGGGCTCAGCCCGCGTCGGCCGCCGTGTCCTCGGTGCCGTCGTCCCCGGGGGCGGCCGGTCCCGCCAGCGCGGCGTCCAGCCGGGCGCGCGCGCCCTCCAGCCAGTGCCGGCACACCTTCGCCAGCTCCTCGCCCCGCTCCCACAGCGCGAGGGACTCCTCCAGGCTCGTCCCACCGGCCTCCAGCCGGCGCACCACCTCGATCAGCTCGTCGCGCGCCTGCTCGTATCCGAGCGTGCCCGTGGCCGCAGTCGTCGTCCCGTCGTCCGTCATGTGATCCACCTTATTGCGAGAGCATGTCCGTCGATATCGCCGAAGTTCTGTCAGTCACCGGCCGCCGTTACCCGCCGCCGTCACTCGGCCACCCGCACCACGAACTCGCCGCCCGAGACGCGGGCCCGCAGCGCGTCCCCGGCCGCTCCCGCGTCGGCGGGATCGCGCACCACGTGCCCGTCCGCCCGCTGGAGCACCGCATAGCCGCGCTCCAGCGTCGCCGCGGGCGACAGCGCGACCACCCGGGCCCTGGTGTGGGCGAGCTCCGAGTCCGCGCGGTCCAGGAGATGCCCCAGCACCCGCCGGCCGCGCCCGATCAGCGCGTCGACCTCCGCCGCGCGCTCGTCCACCATCCGCTGCGGATGCTCCATCGAGGGCCGCCCCAGTGCGTGCGCCAGGCCCCGTTCCTCCCGGTCGAGTAGCCCCCGTACGCTCCGCAGCGCCCGGTCCCGCAACTGCTGGACCCGGTCCAGCTCCTCGCCCACATCGGGCACGATCCTCTTCGCCGCGTCCGTCGGCGTGGAGGCCCGTACGTCCGCGACCAGGTCGAGGAGCGGGGAGTCCGGCTCGTGCCCGATCGCGGAGACCACCGGGGTACGGCACGCCGCGACCGTACGGATCAGCTGCTCGTCCGAGAACGGCAGCAGGTCCTCCACACTGCCTCCGCCGCGCGCCACGACGATCACGTCGACCTCCGGGAGCCCGTCCAGCTCCTTCACCGCCTGGACCACCTGATTCACCGCGTGCACCCCCTGCACCGCGGTGTTGCGGACCTCGAAGCGGACCGCGGGCCACCGCCGCCGCGCGTTCTCCAGGACATCGCGTTCGGCCGCCGACGCCCGGCCGCAGACGAGCCCGATCAGCTGCGGCAGGAAGGGCAGCGGCTTCTTGCGGTCGAGGGCGAAGAGGCCCTCCCCGGCCAGCGACTTCTTCAGCAGCTCCAGCCGGACCAGCAGTTCGCCGATGCCGACCGGCCGTATCTCCGTGGCGCGCAGCGAGAGCTGCCCGCGGGGGGCGTACCACTCGGGTTTGGCGAGGACGACGACCCGCGCCCCCTCCGTGACCACGTCCGCGATCCGGTCGAAGACCTGCCGGAAGCACGTCACGCTCACCGAGATGTCGTGCGAGGGGTCGCGCAGGGTCAGGAACACCACTCCGGCCCCCGGGCGCCGCGACAGCTGGGTGATCTGCCCCTCGACCCAGACGGCGCCGAGCCGGTCGATCCAGCCGCCGATGAGCCGCGACACGTCACCGACCGGCAGCGGAGCTTCCGCGGATGTTTGGAGAGCCATGCGGGCGAGCGTATCCGCCACGACCGACAACGAGGCGGCTCCGCACGGGAACGGCCGGCCCCTCCGCGGCCCCGCGGAGACGCCTCACCCCCTCCGTAACCTCACCCGACCCGCCCCTCCATAACCTCACACCGCCCGGCGCCTCTGCTGCACGGCCAGCACCACCAGTCCCACCACGAGCCAGCACGCCCCCACCACCTGTGCGCTCGACGTCGCCTCCACGATCACCGCGATCAGCACGCCGGCGCCCACCACCGGGATCAGGACGTGCCGCCACCAGCTCGGCGGCCCCTCCATCCGGCGCACCACGAACCAGCCGACCACCGAGGCGTGCAGCAGCACGAACGCGGTCAGCGCGCCCACGTCCACGACCGACACCAGGTGGTCCAGGCCGTCGTCGCGCCGGGCCGCCCAGACGGCTGCCACCAGCGTCACGACAGCCGCGATCAGGATCGCGATCCGCGGCACCCCCGAGCGCGGATCGACCTTGGACAGCAGCGCGGGCAGCCGCCGTTCCCGGGCCATCGCGAACAGCAGCCGGCCCGCGGCCGCCTGCCCGGCCAGCGCCGCGAACGCCGCCCCGATCGCCTTGCTGGCCGCCACCAGGTCGTGCAGCCAGGACCCGACCGCGGAGTCCACCGTGGTGTAGAAGGCCGACCCCTGAGCGGCCGGATCGGCGGCCAGATCCGCCGACGTCATCGGCTCCAGCAGGGCCGCCAGGTACGCCTGCGCCACGAACAGCAACCCCGCCAGCACCAGGCAGAACAGCAGCGCCCGCGCCACCTTCGCCGAACCGCCCGTCACCTCCTCCGCGAACGTGGCGATGGCGTCGAAGCCCAGGTAGGACAGCACGGCCACGGACACCGCACCCAGCACCGCCGTCGCGGAGAACCCCGCGTCGCCGTTGAGCGGGGTCAGCCAGCCGCGTTGCGCCCCGTCCTGCACGAGCACCACCACAGCGGACACCAGGAACACCAGCAGCACCACGATCTCCATGGCGAGCACCGCGAAGCCGACCCGGGCCGCCGCGCGTACGCCCCAGAGGTTCAGCAGCGTCGTGAGGACCACCGCCAGGGCGGTCCACACCCACCGCGACACCTCGGGCACCAGCGAGTTCATCGCGATCCCCGAGAAGAGATAGGCGACCGCCGGGATCAGCAGATAGTCCAGCATCGCCATCCAGCCGGCGATGAACCCCGGCCCCTCCCCGAGCCCTTTGCGCGCGTACGCGAAGACCGAACCCGCCAGGGGGGCGACCCGCACCATCTGGGCGTAACTGAAGGCGGTGAACGCCATCACCACGGTCGCCGCGATGTAGACCAGTGCCACCGCGCCGTGCGATTTCGCGTCGAGCGTGCCGAAGACGCCGACCGGGGCCATCGGGGCGATGAACAGCAGCCCGTAGACCACCAGGTCCCGGAAGCCCAGCGTCCGCCGCAGTCCCGCCCGGCCGGTCGTGCTGCCGGACCCCGGGCCACTGCCGGAAACCGTGCCGCTGCCGAGCTCGTCGCCGGGATCGCCGCCGCTGTCGCTGCCGGCCATGAGTCCTCCGTTGTTCGCGTGGTGATCAGTCTCCCGACCCTGTCGGCCCCGCGCCTGTTCGGTACGGCCTTACGATGGGACGCATGACTGCTACGACACCCCGACGCGTCCTGCTCGCCGCTCCCCGTGGCTACTGCGCGGGCGTGGACCGTGCCGTGATCGCCGTGGAGAAGGCTCTGGAGCAGTACGGCTCACCGGTCTACGTGCGCCACGAGATCGTTCACAACAAATACGTCGTACAGACGCTGGAGAAGAAGGGCGCGATCTTCGTCGAGGAGACCGCGGAGGTCCCCGAGGGATCGATCGTGATGTTCTCCGCACACGGTGTCGCGCCGGCCGTGCACGACGAGGCGGCCGAACGGAAGCTGGCCACGATCGACGCGACCTGCCCCCTGGTCACCAAGGTCCACAAGGAAGCCGTCCGCTTCGCACAGGACGACTTCGACATCCTCCTGATCGGCCACGAGGGCCACGAGGAGGTCATCGGCACCTCCGGCGAGGCCCCCGAGCACATCACGCTGGTCGACGGCCCCGAGGACGTCGCGAACGTCGAGGTGCGCGACCCGTCCCGGGTCGTCTGGCTCTCCCAGACCACGCTCTCGGTCGACGAGACGATGGAGACCGTCGGCGCCCTCAAGGAGAAGTTCCCGCTCCTGATCTCGCCGCCCAGCGACGACATCTGCTACGCCACGCAGAACCGTCAGATCGCGGTGAAGCAGATGGGCTCGGACGCCGACCTGGTGATCGTCGTCGGCTCCAAGAACTCCTCCAACTCGGTCCGCCTGGTCGAGGTCGCCCTCGGCGCGGGTGCGAACGACGCCCATCTGGTGGACTTCGCCGACGAGATCGAGGAGTCCTGGCTGGACGGCGTCTCCACGGTCGGTGTCACCTCCGGAGCGTCCGTTCCCGAGGTGCTGGTCGACGGTGTCCTGGCCTGGCTGTCCGAGCGGGGTTTCGAGGACGTGGAGATCGTGAAGGCGGCCGAGGAGTCCATCATCTTCTCGCTGCCCAAGGAGCTCCGCCGGGACCTGCGCGCGGAGGCGGCGGCACTGTCCGCCGAATGACGGCACCGGGTCCGCGCTCGGAACCCCGTTCGGGTTTCCGCTCCGGGAAGTGAGCCGGGCCGCTTGCCCGTACCGTGGATCGCATGGAGATCTTCGGCGTGGACATCGGCGGATCCGGGATCAAGGGTGCCCCCGTGGACCTGGACCGCGGGGACCTGGCGCAGGAGCGCCACAAGGTACTCACACCGCATCCGGCCACACCCGAGGACGTGGCCGGGTGCGTGGCCGAGGTGGTCGGGCATTTCGACTGGTCGGGCCCCGTGGGCATCACGTTCCCGGGCGTGGTCACCAGCGGCTGCACCCGTTCCGCGGCCAATGTCGACAAGGGCTGGGTCGACCTGGAAGCCCGTACGCTGCTCAGCGACAAGCTGGGCCTGCCGGTCACCCTGCTGAACGACGCGGACGCGGCCGGCATCGCGGAGATGTCATTCGGCGCGGGGCGCGGCCGCAAGGGCACGGTCATCGTGCTGACACTCGGTACGGGCATCGGCAGCGCGCTCTTCATCGACGGCAAGCTCGTCCCCAACACCGAACTCGGTCATCTGGAGCTGAACGGTCACGACGCGGAGAAGCACGCGTCGACCAAGGCCAAGGAGGACGAGGACCTGAGCTGGCACCACTGGGCGCACCGGGTGCAGAAGTACCTGGTCCACGTGGAGATGCTGTTCTCGCCCGAGCTGTTCATCATCGGCGGCGGTGTCAGCCGCAAGGCCGACAAGTTCCTGCCGCTGATCGAGCACGTACGGTCCGAGATGGTGCCCGCGGAGCTGCAGAACAACGCGGGCATCGTGGGCGCGGCCATGGCGGCAGCGAGCAGCTGACCGCGGACCCCGTTGATGACCGCAGGCCCCCTTGGACCGCAGGCCCCCCTGGCGACTTGACCGTCCTGGCGACCGGAGCCGGTCCCCGGCCGGTCAGCGCTGCCGACGCCGGGGCGCTTGTCCGGCGGGCCGGGGTGCCTGTCCTTCGGGCCTGGGGGAGCGCGGCGGCCCGGCCGGCGCCCGTGAGGTCTGTGCGGCCAGCAGCATCCGCCGCTGCCGCGCCCGCATCAGCCGGACCTTCCGTACGGTCGCGATGAGCCCGGCGACGAGCGTGCCCCCGTACAGCCAGCCGGCGTGGACGGCGAGAGCGGTGACGACGGCCATCGTCTGCCCGCCGAAGCCGCCCGTACCGCCCGAGATCGGGATGATGCCGACGGCGAACGCGATCGGCACGCTGATCGGCGCGGTCACCAGGTCCGCGGGCCGCACCCAGAACGCGGTCAGCGCGCTGACCGGCAGGAACAGCACACCGAACACGACGGCTGAGGCATCGAACAGCAGCCGGTCCACACAGGCCAGCACGAACATGGCGGCGGCCGCGAAGAGCCCGGCGCCGATACCGGTCAGCCGGGGATTGGGCAGTCGCCGCAGGGCGAGCACGGCAGGAGCCACCGGGCGGGCCCGGCGTGCGGGCGTGCTCATCACCCGGTAGACGGCGGCGCCATCGCCGACTGTTCCCTTGGCTCCCTTGGTCCCCAGCGGGGACAGCGGGGCCTGCTGAGTCCGGCTGTGCTGCGGGGGACGTGTCCTGTGCTGCTCCACCGGGACAACGTAGGTCGCCGAACGGCAGGAATCAGGTGCGGGACACGCGCTTTGGCCGACCTTGGCGATGAGTTCGATGCCACACGGCCCAACGGGAACCGGATCGGCCCCCGGCGGGACCCGTGGTTACGCGCTCGCCCCCGCCCGTAAACTGGAGAATCGGCCCACCGGGGCCGGACCTCATTGCGAGCCCGCCCACCCCTCAGGAAGTCGCCAACGTGTCGCTCACGATCGGAATCGTCGGCCTGCCGAATGTCGGCAAGTCGACCCTGTTCAACGCCCTGACCAAGAACGACGTGCTGGCGGCCAACTACCCGTTCGCCACGATCGAGCCGAACGTCGGCGTCGTAGGCGTCCCCGACGCCCGCCTGAACACGCTCGCGGAGATCTTCGGCTCCCAGAAGCTGCTCCCGGCGACGGTCGACTTCGTCGACATCGCGGGCATCGTGCGCGGCGCGAGTGAGGGCGAGGGGCTGGGCAACAAGTTCCTCGCGAACATCCGTGAGTCGGATGCGATCTGCCAGGTCATCCGCGCCTTCAAGGACGAGAACGTCGTCCACGTGGACGGCAAGGTCTCGCCCAAGGACGACATCGAGACGATCAACACCGAGCTGATCCTCGCCGACCTGCAGTCCGTCGAGAAGGCCGTCCCGCGCCTCACGAAGGAGGCCCGCCTCCAGAAGGAGAAGGTCGCGGTCCTGGCCGCCGTCGAGGAGGCGCAGAAGATCCTCGAAGCGGGCGACACCCTCTTCCATGCCGGCATCACGGCCGGCACCGAGAAGGGCCGCCTCCTCCACGAGCTGCACCTGCTCACCACCAAGCCCTTCCTCTACGTCTTCAACGTCGACGAGGACGAGCTGGTCGACGAGGACTTCAAGAACGAGCAGCGCGCCCTGGTGGCCCCCGCCGAGGCGATCTTCCTCAACGCCAAGATCGAGTCCGAGCTGATCGAGCTCGACGACGACGAGGCCCTGGAACTCCTCCAGTCCATGGGCCAGGAAGAGCCCGGCCTCGCCACCCTCGGCCGCGTCGGCTTCGACACCCTGGGCCTGCAGACCTACCTCACGGCAGGCCCGAAGGAAGCCCGCGCCTGGACGATCAGGAAGGGCGCCACGGCCCCCGAGGCGGCCGGTGTGATCCACACCGACTTCCAGAAGGGCTTCATCAAGGCGGAGATCATCTCCTTCGACGACCTGGTCGAAACGGGCTCGGTCGCCGAGGCCCGCGCCAAGGGCAAGGCCCGCATGGAGGGCAAGGACTACGTCATGCAGGACGGGGACGTGGTGGAGTTCCGCTTCAACGTCTGACGAGCAGTCAAGAGTTGTGCCCGGCCCGCTTGTTGGCGGGTCGGGCGCAGGTGTGCGTCCGCGTGGAGTCCTTGTGCCGCAGAGCGCTGAGGTGTTGGTGACGGGTCTGGTTGGTGTGACTGCGGTCGGCGTTCAGGCTTTGACGACCTCTACGGCGGGGCCGCACAGGAGCGTCAGGTCCTCGGGGTCGGAGGTCAGGACGGTGACTGGCTGGGGTGCGGTGCGGGCGATGACGGCGAAGGCTGCGTCGATGGCGTACTTGTGGCCGTGGAGGCGGTGGCTGCGCAGGAGGGCTGCGGCCTGATCGGTGATCTCCTTGGTGACGTCGTGAACGTCGACGCGGGAGAGGACCCACTTGATCCGGGCGGGGTGAATGCGCTCGTAGTCGGCCTCGAGGGTGGTCATGGCGCTTGTGGCCACGCGGATGCCTTCCTCTGTTGCCGCTTGGATCAGGGCCATGACGGTGCGGTCCTTGCGGTAGAGCTTGGAGAGGCCTTCGCTGTCGAGCAGTAGGGTGCCGGGCATCAGGCTGCGGCCCCGCCGACCTGCCGGTGGTCATGGCGCAGCAGCGTGCGGGCGGCTTCGACCTCCTCGCGGGTGAGCTCGTCATTGTCGGTCGCGAAGTCGGCGACGATCTCCCGGAGCTTGTCCATGGCGACCCGTTGTTCGAGGGCTTCGGCGACGTAGGAGGAGAAACCGCCGGGCCCGACGTGGGCGCGTGCGGCTTCGGCGAGGTCCTCTGGCAGGCTGATCGAGTACTTCTTGCTACTGCTCATGGTGCCCATGCTACCGGTGGTCGTAAGTCTCTGGGTGTAAATGGTCGTGGCCGCGCGGACTGCGCGGACGGGTATCCGTCCGGTCCGCGGAGAGTCCGCAGGACACCCGTAAGCGCCCGTCGCAGGCCAACGCGAGCCAACGGAGAAATGGCTGGTCAGGGGCCTGGATGGGGCTCCTTCGCAGGTCAGAATCATGCGGCAGACATTCCGCTTCAACAACTGAACTCCACCACGTCGCTGACGTGGCTGACGCCCGGCTCAGGGGGCTCGGTGAGCCGGGCGGCAAGCGACACATGATCAGTGATGTCGTCGATGTCGTCAGACCAGGAGTCAAGGCCCATCACCTTCGGCGGCCGACTCTCCGCAGCACGACAGTAACCCTCAACAACCCGAGTTGCACCGCTCGTTGAAAGACCCGGGCGGGCGTACGCTGCGGGGCATGACCTCGATGCGATGCGGCCGTACGAGCCAGCCCCCCCTCGCACGGCCGACGAGAAGATCCCGGACGGGGCGTGGCCGAAGGCTGACATGGCCAGATCGGCATTCGGGCCCGCCGCAGCACTACGGCGGCCATGCCGGGTGTTCGCCGGAGGTGTCAGGCCGCACCGCTGTGGGGCCGGCCCTGCTGAGCGTCCTCGACGTGGCGTCCGAGGAAGAGGGCCGCGGGCCGTGTACTCGGTCTCCCGCTCGGTGGGATGGAGCAGTAGACGCGGCCGGTGCGGTGGCCGGGCTCCCGGTACACGCAGCGGGCCAGGCCGAAGGGGCGATGCGCGTGACTACGGTGCCGCTGGAGGAGAAGCTGCGGAAGATCGGCCGCAAGCTCTACCGGAAGGCAGCGGGAAGGAGTGCGGATTGAGCTGGCCGAGGATCATCTCGCTGCGGAGCCTGGTCATGACGGACCAGCAGACTCCTGCGCGATGACGGGAGATGGAGGCTTACGACATGAGCGACGAGCATCCGACCGGTCATGAGGCGGGCATCAGCGGTGGGCGTGTGCCCGTGCACCCGCAGCCCAAGGGCCGCCTGCGTTCCGAGGCCCGGATGTTCGGGACCATGTGGATCGTGGTCGCCGGGCTGGTCGCCTGGCTGGCCTTCGGGTTCGTCCGGGAGCCGGCGGCCTCGTGGCCGGAGCGGTGGATCGCCTGCTGCCTCGCCTGCTGCTTCGCCGCGCCCATGATCGGGACGAGGGGCTACCGCAAGACGCTCCCCGCGCTCGACCGGACTCCACGGCAGGCCACCGTCACCGGGCACGTCCACTTCGACGTGGATCCCGATTCCGACAGCGACACGCCCGCCTACGACCTCCTCGAAGTCCGTGTCGACATCGACGGCGTCCAGGTCGACACGACGATCGCCGACATCGTCGCCGCGGAAAGCCTTGCGCGCTTCGCGGTCGGCTCGGTCTGGGACGTGTACGCGTTCGAGGACCCGGCCGAGCTGAACAACGACCACGGGACCCGGGTCATCCTCGCCGAAGCCCACGAGGACGTCATCCGTTCCGGATACGACCTCGGCACCTACGTGCTGCATCAGGAACCGGGACCGGGATCGGACCTGCTGCTGCGCCGGTTCGCCAACGATCGCCGCGCGCGGAAGGCAGCGGCGTCATGACCGGTGGGCAGACCGAGGAGTGGACGAGCCGAGCGAAGACCTCCGAGACCCGGACACGGATCCGCCGGTGGTCGCAGTGGGAGGACGTCCCCAGCGGATCCTGTTGATCGGTGCCGTGGCGTTCGTTGCGGCGGTCCCTGTCGGCATCGGGCTCGCCATCCGGTTCTGGATCGCCGGCACCGACCGGTCCGAGGTCTTCGCCTGGCTGTACGGATCGAGCGTGGGAGTGCTGCTCATCGGGGCTGTCCTCGACGCATGCACCAGCTCCCGGCTCGCGGAGGCGCGGTTCGCCGACGGGCAGTGCACCATCGGCGTAATCGAGGAGGTGGTCGAGCTGCCCTGGATCGACGCGGACGGGAACCCGAATCCCGTTTGACCACCGTGAGGGGTACACGTGGCGACGAGGCCGGATGTCGCCGAGGGCCCGTCATGTCACGGTCGGGAGTAGCGTCCCGCGTGCGTGCTTGCACGCAGCACGCGGGACAGACTGAGTGCCGCTGTGCGGACTGCGGGAGCCAGTTGTGCGGGCCGGAACCGGTCTCGGGGTACGGCGACTGACAGGGCGGCGACGGCTGTCGGTCCGTCGAAGACGGGCGAGGCGATGCAGCTGATGCCGGGGGCCGCCTCCTGTTCTTCGTAGGCGAGGCCGGATACCTGGATCTGCTCGATGGCGGTGCGTAGTCGTGCCGGGTCGGTGATCGAGTGCGGGGTCAGCCGAGGCAGCGGCTCCGCCAGGATCTCTTCGGCCAGGTCCGTGCCGGAGAAGGCCAGCAGGGCTTTGCCGACGCCCGTGCACGTCAGCGGGAGCCGGCCGCCGATCCGGGAGGGAAGCGTCACCGCCTGGTGGCCGTGGATCCGTTCGACGTACACCACGTCGTGGCCCTCCCGGATTCCGAGGTGCACGGTCTCGTGGGTGGCTTCGAAGAGGTCTTGCAGGAAGGGGAGCGCCGTCTCACGCAGGTCGTGTCGGCGGGGCACCAGCGAACCGAGTTCGAAGAGCTTGCCCCCGAGCCGGTAGGTGTCGCCTTCGCGTTCCAGGAGCCCCAGACGCACCAGGTCGGCGCAGAGCCGGAACGCGGTCGCCTTGGGTAGACCCGTCTTCGTGGAGATTTCCGTCAGGCGGAACGCCCCGCCGTCGGGTCGGTAACAATCGAGGATGGAGTTCGCCTTGTCGAGCATGTTGCCCAGTGCGCTGTTCCGTGTCATGGAACAGATCTTGCCTGTTTCCGGTCGCCGCTTCTATATCTGTTCTGTATCGGCGCGAAGCCCGTCGCCGCCTTGCACCGCACCAGTCGCTCCGTTCCGGA
This sequence comes from Streptomyces sp. NPDC050423, assembly GCF_040655445.1. Lineage (NCBI taxonomy): Bacteria > Bacillati > Actinomycetota > Actinomycetes > Kitasatosporales > Streptomycetaceae > Streptomyces > Streptomyces sp. NPDC050423. Next base: position 166,350 of record NZ_JBFAJY010000004.1, on the reverse strand, counting down.
GGTAACCCGCATGTCTGTCCCGCACCGTCCTGCCGTGATGTCCCGGAGGCCGGCATGAGCCCGTACGAGTCCGCAGGTGCCGTGACCGAGGCGGCGGCCGTCCTGGCCGAGGCCGCCCGCACGGGAACGCCTTGTCCGCCGGTCCGCTCGCTGCTGCCCGAGCAGGACGTCGAGGCCGCGTACGCCGTGCAGCGCCTGTACGTCGAGCGGGCGGTCGCCGAAGGCCGGCGGCTGGTGGGCCGGAAGATCGGCCTGACCTCGCCCGCCGTGCAGCGGCAGCTCGGTGTCGGCCAGCCGGACTTCGGGGCCCTGTTCGCCGACATGGCGGTGCCGCAGGGGCAACCGATCGCACCGGGCCGTCTCATGCAGCCGAAGGTCGAGGTGGAGGTCGCGCTGGTTCTCGGCGCGGATCTGCCGCACTCGGACCCGACGGTCGCGGACCTGCTGCGGGCCACGGCCTTCGCCCTGCCCGCGCTGGAGATCGTCGACAGCCGGATCGCCGGCTGGGACATCACCATCGTCGACACCGTCGCGGACAACGCCTCCTGCGGCCTGTTCGTCCTCGGCGGCACCCCCGTACCGCTCGACCGGGTCGACCTGCGCGCCGTGGCGATGGCGCTCACCAAGAACGGCGAGACCGTCTCCGAGGGCACCGGTGCCGACTGCCTGGGCAGCCCGCTTACCGCCGCCCTCTGGCTCGCTTCGACTCTGGCCGGCCTGGGGGATCCGCTGAAGGCCGGCGACATCGTCCTGACCGGGGCCCTGGGCCCCATGGCCGTCGCCACCGAGGGCGACGAGTTCACCGCCCGCATCGAAGGGCTCGGCACGGTCAGTGCCTCGTTCGCCCCCTCCACGGCACAAGGAGCAGGAGCATGATCAACAAGGTCGCCGTCATCGGGTCGGGCAACATCGGCACAGACTTGATGATCAAGGTGCTGCGACTCTCCGAGTCCTTGGAAATCGCCGCCATGGTGGGCATCGACCCCGACTCCGACGGCCTGGCCAGGGCCCGCCGCCTGAAGGTCGCCACCACGCACAAGGGTGTCGACGGGCTGGTGGAACTGGACGAGTTCGCGGAGGTGTCGATCGTCTTCGACGCCACCTCGGCCGGCGCCCACCGGCGCCACGACGAGGTGCTGCGCGGTCTCGGACGCACCGTCGTCGACCTCACCCCCGCCGCTCTGGGCCCCTACGTGGTGCCGTCGGTCAACGGCGACGCCCACCTGGACGCGCCCAACGTCAACATGGTCACCTGTGGCGGCCAGGCCACCATCCCGATCGTGGCCGCCGTCGCCTCCGTGACCCCTGTCCACTACGGCGAGATCGTCGCCTCCATCTCCTCCCGCTCGGCGGGTCCCGGCACCCGCGCGAACATCGACGAGTTCACCGAGACCACCTCCGCGGCCATCGAGAAGGTCGGCGGCGCCGCCCGCGGGAAGGCGATCATCGTCCTCAACCCCGCCGAGCCGCCGCTGATCATGCGGGACACCGTGCACTGCCTGGTCGGCGACTGCGACGACGCCGCGGTGACCGCCTCGGTGGAGGAGATGGTCGCCCGCGTGCAGGCCTACGTCCCCGGCTACCGACTCAAGCAGAAAGTCCAGTTCGACCGCGTGGACGCCGACGACCCGCTGCGCTCCCTGCTGCCTGCGGCCTCCCGTGCCGGCGACGCCGCGAAGGTGTCCGTCTTCCTGGAGGTGGAGGGCGCCGCCCACTACCTGCCCGCCTACGCCGGCAACCTCGACATCATGACCTCGGCCGCCCTGCGCACCGCCGAGCGCATGGCTGCCCGCTCCGCCACGGAGGTGCTGTCCCGATGACTTCGCTCTACGTCCAGGACGTGACCCTGCGAGACGGCATGCACGCTGTCCGCCACCGCTACACTGTCGACCAGGCCCACACCATCGCCGGCGCCCTCGATGCCGCCGGGGTGGCCGCGATCGAGATCGCCCACGGCGACGGCCTGTCGGGCTCCAGCATTACCTACGGCGTCGGCGCCCACACCGACTGGGAGTGGATCGAGGCCGTCTGCGGCGCCGTGACCCAGGCGGTTCCCACCACCTTGCTGCTGCCCGGTATCGGTACCCTGCACGACCTGCGCCAGGCCCACAGCCTCGGTATCCGCTCGGTCCGGGTGGCCACCCACTGCACCGAGGCCGACATCTCCGCCCAGCACATCGCCGCCGCCCGCGACCTGGGCATGGACGTGGCCGGCTTTCTCATGATGTCCCACATGGCCGAGCCCGCCCGCCTGGCCGAGCAGGCCAAGCTCATGGAGTCCTACGGCGCGCAGTGCGTGTACGTCACCGACTCCGGAGGGCGCCTGACCATGGACGGCGTCCGCGACCGTGTCCGGGCCTACCGCGACGTCCTGGACCCGTCGACCGGCATCGGCATCCACGCTCACCACAACCTCGGCCTCGGTGTCGCGAACTCGGTCGTCGCCGTGGAGAACGGCGTCACCCGCGTCGACGCGTCCCTCGCCGGACAGGGCGCCGGAGCGGGCAACTGCCCGCTGGAGGCGTTCGTCGCCGTCGCCGACCTGATGGGCTGGCGGCACGGCTGCGACCTCTTCCCCCTGATGGACGCCGCCGACGACGTCGTACGCCCGCTCCAGGACCGCGAGGTGCGGGTCGACCGCGAGACGCTCACCCTCGGCTACGCCGGCGTCTACTCCAGCTTCCTGCGCCATGCGGAGGCCGCGTCTCGCCGTTACGGTGTCGACACGCGGGCCATCCTGGTGGAGGTGGGGCGGCGCGGCATGGTCGGTGGCCAGGAAGACATGATCACTGACATCGCGCTGGACATGGCGGCCCGCACCGCCGTCTGAGCCGGAGCGCCCGAAGGGGCCTGTGTCCGTGAGGCCGGGTCCACCGGGGGATACACCGGCCGCAGCTCACGTACCCGCTCCCGCAGGACAGTCAGCCCGCGTTCTCAGCCGATCCGTTCCGCCGTCACGGTCGCGGTCACGTTCACCGGCATGGTCGGGGTCTGTCGCAGCAGTTCCCGGACCGCGGGTTCCACCGCGCGGGCAGGGGATGTTCACGCGGCTGGGACTCCCGAGCTGCTGAGGTACTCGGCGTCGGCCAGGTCCGCGCGGGCAGCAGCGAGCTCATCGGGAAGGTGGTGACAGCGAGTCAGACGGGACTCGTGTACCGACGTTCAGTGATCACTCCCATGGGTTCCGCCCCGGACGGCGGGGGTGCCACACCGGGCTGAGCGAGGTGGTGGAGGTACGGAAAGGAACACACTGGTTCATCGAAGGGGACATCTCCGACTGCTTCGGGAGTCTTGATCATGATTTTCTGCTCTCGACGCCGGCGGAGAAGATGCGCGATGGACGCTTCCTGCAACTGATCGGGCGGACGCTCAAGGCCGGGTACTTGGAGGGCTGGCGGTGGCACGACACGCTCAGTGGCTGTCCGCAGGGTGGGATCGCCTCACCCGTCATGTCCACTATCTACCTGGACCGGTTCGATCAGTTCGTGAACAGCGGCTGATACCCGGGCGTCGTCCGCCTGCCTGCCTGCCTGCCGGGCGGCCCGGTCCGCGGCTGTCCGGCGCCCGTAGCGGAAGCTCGAGCGGCTGACGCCGAGGATGCCGCAGAGCCGCTTCACGCCGTAGCGGCGCTGGTGGTCGGCGACGCGCTGGAAGCGGTTCACCAGCGCGTCTCCCCGGCGAGATACTTGGCGGCTTCCCGCAGGATCTCGCGTTCCTCCTCGAGCTCGCGGACCTTCTTCCGCAGAGCCGCGTTCTCCGCATCCGGCAGTGCCGGCGGCTGGGCCGGTTCCTCTGACGCCGGCACGATCGGTGTGAACACCGGGCCCAGCCGCGATCCTCGACGCCTCACGGCCAACCGTGCACGAGCTCGTCAAGGGACGTTCCCACCCTGGGGGCACCGGCAGCCCCGGCACCGGACAGACCCTACGCCCGTCCCGTCAGGCGCAGTCGTTCCTGGATGGCGTCCGCCGCGTTCGTCACCTGCTGCTCCAGCAGGCGCCGTCCGTTGGCGGCATCGGCCGACGCGGGGTCGCCGAAGTAGCCGAGTGGGGTCTTTACGCGGGCATGTCCGTACCCCTTCCGCCAGACGGCGAGATCCTCGGGGCCGTACTCGGTGCTCTTGAGTCCGGCCCGCACGTCGTTCCTGACGAGGGAGGGCTGGGCGACCAGCATCTGCGACGTCTCCCAGTCGCCGGCGTGCACGTCGATGTGGGCGGGCGTCGCCGACGTGTCCGACTTCGCCAGTGCCGCGCCGGTGGGGGACACATGCGGATCGTCGGGATCGAGTCCAAGCCGCTCGGCGAGCCGGTGGTCGATGACGAAGCTGATGTCCAGGCCGGTCAGCTGGCTGCCCAGCCTGATGCCCTCGTGGACGGTCCGGTTGTTCAGCGCGTCGCCGTGGCCGCTGAAGCAGAAGACGTGGCGGAAGCCGTCCTTGCCGATCCCGGTCAGCACGTCGGCCATCAGGGCCTTCATCACTTCGGGGCGCACATTGTAGGAGGCGGGGAAGGACCCGGAGACGACGTTAACTCCCCAGTAGTACGGGGGCATGATGAGGGCCGGCACCCCGCGTCGGGCCAGTTCCCGGCGCACACCGCGAAGTTGGGCCGACGGGAGGTACACGTCGGTGCCGGCCGGCAGATGCGGACCGTGCTGTTCGATCACGCCGAAGGCCCACAGCAGGACCGCGCCGTCGTCCGCGGCCCGTTCCACCTCCTGCCAGGTCATCTCCGCGATGGTGTCGCGGAAGACGTCGCTGTCGACGTCCTCGTGAGGCCCGTCCTCGCGCGGCCTGTCCTCGTGAGTTCCGTCCGTGTACGAACTGTCGGCACCGTGCATGGGTGTCCTCCGCTCTCGGGCCGGGCGACCGCCCGGCAGTCCGTGCCCTGTGGCTTGATCATGCGGGTGCGGCGTCTGTTCGCTGCGAGGAGTGTCAGTAACGCGGGGCGTCACGGTCAAGCCCCTTCGTATGTGATCGGCACCGCTGCCGTCGTTGCCATCGACCTGCGGCCGAGTCCGGTGAATGCCTTGCTCAGGTGGGGTGTGTGAGGGGTGAGGTCGCGTCGGGCCGGGCTGGTGAAGGGGTCCTGCGGCATGCGGGGACGGTGCGAGCGGATCACGCGGGAAGTGCGCATCTCTCGAGTGAAGACCACCAACCGACTATATTCAACCTATTGATTCCAGTGGTTCTGCTGTGCATACTTCAAGCCATCGGAACACGGTCACTTCGACCGAGATGACCCGGTTGCCGATGTTCGAATCACGTGGACGCGATGAGACGGCCGGATAACCCGGCCCGGCCTCCGGCCCCGCTCAATAGCCCCGCGTACTGACCTTCGTAGCGACTCCGCGTACCGATTTCCCGCCTGGATTCCCGGCGCCGTACGCCTCACGCAGACGAGGAACCCGACTCACCCAGACGCCGCCGCACGCAGACCACAAACCCGCTCAAGGGAGAAGAACGCCAATGACTGACTGGACCATCGACCGGGCCGTCGAGGAACTCCTCCGGCGCGAGCGGGAACGGCAGGACGGCGGGAGGATCACCGACCAGTGGCCCGAGCTCGATCTGGCCACCGCCTACCGGGTCCAGGACGCGCTGATCGACCGCAAGCGCCGGGCCGGGGAGAACATCGTCGGCGTGAAGCTCGGGCTCACCTCGCAGGCCAAGCAGCAGCGCATGGGCATCGATTCGCCGCTGACCGGATGGCTCACGGACGCCATGACGCTCGCGACGGGGGAGGCGGTGCCCGTGGCCGAGATGATCCACCCACGCGTCGAACCCGAGATCGTGTTCGTCATGGGCCGGCGCCTCGAGGGCCCCGGGGTGACCTGGGAGCAGGCGCTGGCCGCCGTGGAGAGCGTGCACGCCGGGTTCGAGATCATCGACAGCCGCTACCGAGACTTCAGCTTCGCCCTGCCCGACGTCGTGGCGGACAACGCCTCGTCGTCACGGTTCGCGGTGAGCGCCGAAGGCTTCGCGCCCGACGGGCTCGACCTGGTCGGCGAGGCGTGCACGATCTCCGTGGACGGTGAGCTGATCCACTCGGCCACCGGGGCGGCCGTGCAGGGGCATCCCGCCCAGGCGCTGGCGCTCGCCGCCAACAGCCTGGCCCGGCGGGGGATCGCGGTCGAAGCGGGCTGGACCGTGCTGACCGGTGGGCTCACGGACGCGGTGTTCGTGGAGCCGGGACGCACGGTCTCGGTGGAGTTCGCCCACCTCGGCAGCCTGACGGTGACCTCCGGCCACCCGTAGTTCAAGGCGCGGACCACGCTCGCCGCGGGGCGCACCGGGCTTCCCCGGCCGCGACGGCTTCCCGCTTTCGCAGACGCGCACCGCGAACCGAGTTCCTCCGCGTCACCCCGCACGTGTCGCGCGCCCGGCCTTCCGGCCGCCCCCGGCTGTCATCGGCCCTGGCCGTGGCGGATTGATCTTTCCCGAATCTCTGGAGCATGGAGCGTCGTATGTCCTTCATCGCGAGAAAACACCGGCTCATGATCGCCTCGTCGTGCGTCGTCCTGGGGCTGACAGCGGTCACCGCGTGCGGTGGCAGCCAGGAGGGAGCAGCAGCCTCTTCCGAGTCCGGTATCACCGAGATCAAACTCGGCACGATGCCCGTCATAGATGTAGCACCCGTGCGGCTCGGCATCGAGAAGGGCTTCTTCTCCAAGCGAGACCTGAAGATCACCATGCAGGACGCACAGGGTGGCGCCGTCATCGTTCCGGCGGTGGTGAGCGGCAGCTACCAGTTCGGCTACTCGAACATCGTCAGTCTGCTGGTGGCCCGTGCGGAGAAGCTGCCGGTGAAGATGGTCTCCGTCGGTGCCCGCGCCTCCGACGACGTGTCGGAAGACGGCTCGGGTCAGTTGCTGACCAGTGACCCAGAGGTGAAGAAGGCCGGTGACCTGAAGGGCAAGAAGGTCGCGGTCAACACGCTCAAGGGACTCAGCGAAGTCGCCGTCCGCACCGGCCTGGAGAAGTACGGCGTCAAGGCCGACGACATCGAGCTGGTCGAGGTGCCGATTCCCAACATGCAGACGGCGATCGAGAAGGGGCAGGTGTCCGCAGCACTGATCGGGGAGCCGTTCACCACGACGGCCAAGGCCGACGGCGCTCGCGCACTGCCGGTCAGCTACGCCAGCCTCGGAAAGCTGTCCCCGTTCGCCGGCTGGTTCACCTCCGAGCAGTACGCGGCCGCCAATCCCAAGGTCGTGTCCCGCTTCAAGGCCGCGCTCCAGGAGTCGCTGACCTACGCGGAGGACCACCCCGACGAGGCGAGGGCCGTCCTGAAGACCTACCTGAAGCTGAAGCCGGGTGTCAGCGAGAAGGTGACGCTGCCCGGATGGGACCCGGCGACGGACGCGGCGGAGATGAAGTCGCTGGCGCAATACACCGTCGACGCGGGGCTCATCAAGAACGCCGACGCGCTGGACAGCCTCCTGGCGAAGTGAGGAAAGCGCGGCCCCGTGAACTCAGCGTGCACCTGGGCCACTTGATGTCTGCAAGGAGGGAGACGACGTGAAACTACAGCCGCACAGCGGTGACGGACCGGCGACGCCGTCCGCATCTGCTGCGGACGAACGGACCGCGGACGGTCCGGCGTCCGTGACGAAGAGCCAGACCTCCGGCGTCCGTCCGGCACCGGACCCCGACGGCCGGCCGCGGCGCCGGTCCGTACCCGACCCGGTCCTCGGGGCGGCCGGAGTGCTGATCTTCGCCGGTGTGGTGGAGGCGCTGCCCCGGCTCGGCCTGGTGAGTGACCGCCACCTGCCGCCGGTCAGCGACATGGCCCGTGCCCTGGCGGGGGAAGCGGGGGGCTCCGCCTTCTGGACGGCGCTGACGGACACCTTGCAGGGCTGGGGGATCGGACTGGCCATCGCCGTCGTGGCGGGGACGGCCCTCGGGCTGCTGCTCGGCAGCGTGGAGGTGCTGCGTAAGGCCACGGCCTCGACCATCGAGTTCCTGCGGCCGATCCCTTCGGTGGCACTCGTCCCGCTGGCGGTCCTTGTCTACGGCACCGGGCTGCGCTCCACCCTGCTCCTTGTCGTGTATGCCTCGTTCTGGCCCGTGCTCCTCCAAGTACTCAGCGGTGTACGGGACATCGACCCGGTGGCCCGGGACACCGCGGCCTCCTACCGGCTGTCGCCACTGGCGCGCCTGCGCTACCTGCTGTGGCCCACCACGCTGCCGTACTTCATGACCGGCTTGCGGCTTGCGGCCTCGGTGGCCCTGATCCTGGCCGTCAGCGCCGAGCTGATCATCGGCGGTTCCGGGCTCGGCAGCCTGATCGCCTCGGCCCAGGCCGCCGACGCCGTACCGGAGACCTATGCGCTGGTCGCGGTGACCGGGCTGCTCGGACTCTGCGTCAACATCGTCTTCCGGGTACTGGAGCGGACCTTGCTGTCCTGGCACACCTCGGTACGCAAGGAGGGCACGGCGTGAGCGTCCTCGGCGTATGGGCCCGCAAGGCGGCCTACCTGCTCGCACTACCGGCGGTGCTGGTGGCTTCATGGGCGGTGCTCGGCGGCCGGACCACCAGCTTCTACTACCCCTCGCTCGGCACGATCCTGTCCGCGTTCGCCGACACCTGGGGGTGGGAACGCGTCACCGGAGATGTGCTGCCGAGCCTGGCCCGCCTTGCCGCCGGTTACGCGGGCGCCGTCTGTGTGGGCGTGGTTCTCGGCACGCTCCTGGGCTCCCTGCCCCGGCTGCGGGCCCTGACCGAGCCGATCCTCGAGTTCTTCCGGGCCATCCCGCCCACGGTGCTGATCCCGATCCTGATGCTCTTCAGCGGTGTCGGTGACGGAATGAAGATCCTCGTCATCATCTCGGGCGCCGTCTGGCCGGTCCTGCTCAACACGGTGGAAGGCGTACGGGCCGTCGACAATGTGCTGTCGGACAGCGCGCGGTGCTACGGCATCACCGGCTTCGCCCGGCTGCGGCATCTGGTCCTGCCCGCGGCGAGTCCGCAGATCGTCGCGGGCATGCGGCAGGCCCTGTCCATCTCGATCATCCTGATGGTGATCAGCGAGATGTTCGCCAGCTCGAACGGACTCGGCTTCACCATCGTCCAGTTCCAGCGCAGCTTCGCGGTCCCCGCCATGTGGAGCGGGATCATCCTGCTCGGCCTGCTCGGGTTCGCCCTCTCACTGCTCTTCGACCGCTTCGACTCCCGAGTTCTCGGTTGGTACCACGGCCTGCGGCGTTCCCAAAGGGGAGAGAAATGACCATGACGCATGTTGACTCCGCCCTGTCCACGGGTGCGGGCCCAGCCCGTCTCGACGTGCGGGGGGTGCAGAAGATCTACCAGGGTGCCGGCCGGAGCGTCGAGGCGGTACGCGACCTCACCTTCAGTCTCGGCGGGGGAGAGCTGGTCTGCATAGTCGGCCCCTCCGGGGCGGGCAAGACCACGCTCCTGAAGTGTGTCGCCGGCCTGCTTGCCCCCACCTCCGGCGAGGTGCGGCTCGGTGACGAGCGGGTGGTGGAGCCGCCGCCGGGCATGGCCGTGGTCTTCCAGGAGTACGGCCGCAGCCTGTTTCCGTGGATGACGGTCCAGGGCAACATCGACCTGCCGCTGAAGCAGAAGAAGCTGTCCAAGGGGCGCCGCGCCGAACTGGTGGCCCAGGCGCTGGAGGCGGTCGGCCTGACCGATGTGGCCGACGCCCACCCCTGGCAGCTGTCGGGTGGCATGCAGCAGCGCGTCGCCATCGCCCGGGCCGTCGCCTACGAGCCGGCCGTGATGCTCATGGACGAGCCGTTCGCCGCCGTGGACGCGCAGACCCGGGCCGAACTGGAGGACCTCACACGGTCGTTGTGGCAGCGCCTGGGGATGACGCTGCTGTTCGTCACCCACGACATCGACGAAGCGGTGTACCTGGGGCAGCGCGTCCTGGTGCTGTCCGCGTCACCCACGGTGGTCATGGAGGACATCACGGTCGACCTGCCCGCCGAGCGGGACCAGATAACCACCCGCTCCGCGCCCCGCTTCGGGGAACTGCGGGCCCACGTCCACGAGCAGGTGCAGCGGGCGAAGACGTACCACACCACGTCGGGCGACGGCTCCGCCGTCGGCAAGGCCGACCGAGGCTGAAGCAGCTTAAGGAAACCGGCGTATCCAACTACGGCGGTATCTGAATCCGGAGGAATGATGGCAGAGATATCTTTGGCGATGGCCGCCAGTCACGCTCCTGGCCTGGCCGGCTGGTTCGACAAGGCCCCCGAGGCGGACCAGGCGACGGTCCGCAAGGCTTACGACGCGATCCACGACGCCGTGGTCGAGTCGCGCACGGACATACTCCTCGTCATCGGCAACGACCACGTGGCCAACGCCCGGCTCAACGACTACGCCGACTTCACCTTCGGCCAGGCCCCCCGGCATACCGGCCCCGACGACTGGTTCAAGCCGTGGCTGCGCATGGCCGACTACGACCTGCCGGGCTCACCCGAGAGCGCCGCGATTCTCCACGAGGCCGTACGCGACACCGGACTGAACGTCAGGGGTGTCGAGCACAACCTCCGCTTCGACGACAACCTGTCGGTCCCGGTCCACATGGCGCGCCTGGAGTCCGCCGGGGTGGCGATCGTGCCGGTGCTGCAGAACTGCACCGTCCCCCCGGTCCCGGACGAACGCGCCTGCTACAGCTTCGGCCAGACGCTCGGCGACGCCATCAGGACCCAACTGCCCGACGGACTGCGGGTCGGCCTGCTGGGGTCCGGCGGACTCAGCCACGAACCGGGCGGGCCGCGCTACCTGGAGATCGACGAGAAGTTCGACCGCTGGTTCCTCGACCTTCTGGAGGCCGGCGACCACGAGCAGGTTCTGTCGCAGGCCACCTTCGAGCGCATGGAGGAAGTCGGCTCCGGAGGCACCGCCGAACTCCTGTCCTGGATGGTCGTCATGGGAGCCGTCGGACCACGGCCGTGTACGTCGCTGGGATACGCCGCGGTCGACCAGTGGCGTTGCGGCGTCGGCGCGGTGCAGTGGCACCTGTGACCCTCGCGGTGGCCGACCGGCCACCACCTCGACGATCGGCTCCCTCCCCGACGACCGGATGACGGAAGGACCAGTGACATGGCGCTCGACCGATTCAATCCGCTGCTGCGGACCAACGACCTGGTGCAGGACCTGAAATGGGACACCGAGCTGCGCAAGCGGTTCGAGTCCGACGAGCAGCGAGTGCTGGCGGACTACCCGCTCACCGACGAGGAGCGCACGGCCATCAGCACCCGCGACTACCGCGTGCTGCACGAGCTGGGCCTGCACCCTTACCTGCTCTCCCAGCTCGCCCGCCTCGTGCACGGCAACGGTGAGAAAGCCGGGACCTCCGACGCCGCCACCGCACTCATCCGCTCACTGCTCGGCGACGAGTTCGAGACGTACATGGCGGAGCGCGATGAGTGAACAGCTGATGGGCGCTCGGGCCGCGAGAGACCGGCCCGTGATCGACATCCACACGCACGCCCTGCCGATGCCTTTGCTGCGGCAGCTGGAACGCCGCGGCCTCGCGGACCTGTCGGGCATGGGCGATCACGTACTTAGGCTCGACCCCGACCTGTGCGGCCTGGCCCCCGGCGCCGCCATCCCGTTCCCGCCCGAGCAGTACGACCTGGAGCTGCGCCTGGCGTCACTGGAGAGCATGGGTGTGACCCACCAGGCGGTCGCGGCACCGCCGTTCGTCTTCGCCTCCGAGTCATCGGACGCCTCGCTCGTCATGGACGTCACCCGCCGGGCGAACGACGCCCTCGCGGAGTTCGTCGCGGCGTCGTCCGGCCGCCTGGTGGGCCTGGCCACGGTCCCCGTCGGACTGCCCGACGCGGCCGAGGAGCTGGCCCGGTGCATGGACGAACTGGGCTTCGCGGGCGCGACCGTGGGCAGCTACGGGGCGGGCCGGGAACTGGACGACCCGGTCAACGAGGACCTGTGGGCGGCGCTCGCCGAGCGCAGGTGCTTCACCCTCCTGCACCCGAGCCGGGTGTCCTCGCGCGACCGGCTGGCCGACTACCACCTGGTGCAGCTCCTGGGATACCCGATGGAGACCGCACTGGCCGTATCGCGGCTGATCTTCGGCGGCGTCCTGGACCGGCACGACCTGGTGCTCTGCCTGACGCACGGCGGCGGCTGCGTGCCGGGCGTCGCACCCCGCCTCGACCTCGGCTGGCACCGCAAACCGGTGGCCCGGGTCACTGAGCGGGTGCCGACGGAGTACCTGCGGCGCCTGTTTTACGACACGGCGGTGTTCGACACCAAGACGCTGGCGAGGCTGGTGGAGGACATGACCGCGCAGCACATTCTCCTCGGCACGGACGCGCCGTTCGACCTGAGGGACCAGCAGCCCGTGGCGACGGTTCGTGCGCTGGGTCTGGAGGCGTCGCAGGAGGACGCGGTCCTCGGCGGCAACGCCGCGGCACTGCTGCGCGGCCTCTCCCCCGTGGTCGCTGGGGCTACGGTGGGCGGGGCAGGCCCACCGGTTCTTGACCTCCGAGCGCGGAGGTGGCGCTCGGACATCGGGGCCGGTCTCGCTACGCTCGCGATCGAATCCACCGCAGTCGAAGGGCATGGACCATGAACGCAGATGGCGACGTCATCGAGCTCCTCCGGGCCTCGTCCCGGGCCGAAACGGTGGCCAAGGCCATCGAGGAGCGGATTTCGGCACAGAGCCTGCCCAGTGGCCACCGCCTCGGTACGAAGGACACCCTGCGGCAGGAGTTCAACGTGGCGGCGGCCACCCTCACCGAAGCGGTGCGGCTGCTCAGCTCACGGGGCACCATCTCCGTCCGTCCCGGTGCCAAGGGCGGCATCTTCGTCACCTCGCCGCCGGCCCTGGTCCGCCTCGGCCGCAAGATGCTCGAACTGAGCGGGGATTCGGTACCCGTCTCCGACGCCCTCGCCATGCGACATGCCCTCGAACCGCTGGTCACCCTTGAGGCCATGCGGCACCGGAGTCCCGCGGACCTCGAAGAACTGCACGCCCTGGTGCGGCAGATGACGGAGGTCGGCTCGGACATGGCGGCCTACCTGGCCATTAACTGGTCGCTGCACAAACGCATCGCGGCCATCACCCCGAACGAGATCCTGCGGCACACCTACGTATCCCTCCTGGACTTCGTCGAGAGCCGGCTGCGCCGGGTGACCCCCGCGGCCGAGTCCACATCGACCCTGGAGGGGGCGGAGGTGCACCAGCGTCTGGTGGACGCCATTGGTGGGGGAGACCAGGCCGTTCTCGACGAGGTGCTGGCGGTCCACGCGGCGCTGACGGCCGACCCGTGAGGAGAGTGGAATGAGTACAGAACGCACCACAGTCCCGGACAGCCGGGACGGCACCACCACGAGGACGGCCCTGGTCGTGGTGGACATGCAGAACGACTTCTGCGACCCCTCGGGCGTCTTCGCCCGGGCCGGCCTGCGCGTCGACGCACTCGACACCCTCACCGCGCACATCAACACACTGATCGCCGCGGCCCGCGCGGCCGGACAGCCGGTGATCTGGGTCCGGATGGAGTGGGCGGACGACGCGGCGGTGGGGCTGCTCGCGCAGCGCAGCCCCTTCCTGCGCACCGAGGGCCTGCGCGAAGGGACTTGGGGCGCCGCCGTCGTGCCCGGCCTGGATCAGCTGCCCGACGACACCGTCGTGGTCAAGGCCCGCTTCAGCGCCTTCCACCGCACCGCGCTGGCCGACGTACTGGAGCGGCTCGGCGTCGGCACCGTGGTCGTGGCCGGCGTGCGCACCGACTTCTGCATCGAGTCGACCGTCCGGGACGCCTTCTTCCGCGACCTGCACGCGATCGTGCCCGAGGAGGCTGTCGCCGGCTACTTCGAGGAACTGCACCACAACAGTCTGCGACTGATGGGCACGGTCTTCGCCGAGGTCGTTCCCCTGGAGGCGGCTGCCGGGGCGTTCGCCCCCGCCGCGGGGGAGTCCGGACAGCGATGCCCCTGATCGAGGTGACGCTCGTGGAGGGCAGGTCGGCGCAACAACTGCGCGCCCTCATCACCTCGGTGACAGACGCGGTGGAGACCTCCGTCGGCGCGCCGAGAGACAGCATCCGCGTCATCGTCCGCGAAGTGCCGCCCACGCACTGGGCGGCGGGAGACGTGACCATCGAAGAGAGAAGAGGGCAATGATGAAGGACTTCATTCCGCACATCATTGACGGCAAGGAGCAGGAGTCCCGCGACGGGGCGCGGTTCGACACGGTCGACCCGTGGACTCGGCAGCCGTGGTCCGAGGTGGCCCTCGGCGGAGCGGAGGAAGCCGGCGAGGCCGTCGGCGCCGCACGCGACGCCTTCGACAAGGGGCCGTGGCCACGGATGGGCTTCGCCGAACGGGGCGCGGTCCTGCACCGGCTCGCGGACCTGATCGACGTGCACCGCGACGAACTCGCCATGGCCGACACCACCGACATGGGCAAGCCCATCGCGGACAGCACGGCCAAGGACGTCCCGCGGTCCGCGATGAACTTCCGCTTCTTCGCCGACCACGCCCGGATGTCGGCCGGCGAGGCCCTGCCGATGGACAGCGGCCACCACACCTACACCCGCTTCGAACCGGCCGGCGTCGTCACCGCCATCGCGCCGTGGAACTTCCCTCTCATGCTGGAGACTTGGAAGATCGCGCCCGCCCTGGCCTGGGGCAACACGGTCGTCCTGAAGCCGGCCGAGGACACCCCGGCTTCCGCGACCATCCTGGCGCGCCTCGCCCTGGAGGCCGGAATGCCTCCCGGCGTGCTCAACGTCGTCCACGGTTACGGGCCCGACTCGGCCGGGGAGGCACTGACCCAGGACCCCCGGGTGGACCGCATCACCTTCACCGGGGAGTCCGGCACGGGACGGATCATCGGCCGCGCCGCAGCCGGGAACCTCACCCCGGTCAGCCTCGAACTGGGCGGCAAGGGCGCCAACCTGGTGTTCGCCGACGCCGACCTCGACCTGGCCGTCGACTGGTCGGTGAAGGCCATCTTCAGCAACGCCGGGCAGGTGTGCCTGGCGGGCAGCCGGCTGTTCGTCCAGCGCGAGGTGTACGACGAGTTCCTCCGGCGGTTCTGCGCCGCCGCCGAGGAACTGGTGATCGGCGACCCCAAGTCCCCGTTGACCCAGCTCGGTCCGCTGGCGTCGAAGACCCACTACGACAAGGTGCGTTCGTACATCGACACGGTGGAGGCGGACGGCGGGACCGTGGCCCTCGGCGGTCTCGGTGACGGCTGGACGGTACGGCCGACCGTCGTCACCGGAGCACCCGCCTCGGCGCGTGTCGCCCAGGAGGAGATCTTCGGCCCGGTCGTGGTGGTCACACCGTTCGACACGGAGGAGGAAGCGGTGGCGGCCGCCAACGGCACCCCGTTCGGCCTCAACGCCATGGTCTTCACAGAGAACCTGTCCCGCGCCCACCGCGTCTCCGCGGCCCTGCGCGCGGGCACGGTGTGGACCAACTGTTTCTTCGTCCGGGACCTGCGTGCCCCCTTCGGCGGATTCGGCGACTCGGGCATCGGACGTGAAGGCGGCACCTTCAGCCGGGAGTTCTTCACCGAGCCGAAGGCCGTGACGATGGCCATCAGTCCGGGCTGAGCCACGAGGGTCCGTTGTCCGGAGCGGCGCGGGGACAGGGCGGTGGGAGGACGCCGGTACGCGGCGTCCGGGCCGTACCGGAGAGGGCCGGCACGACAGCAGGCGTGCCGGCCACGGCGCCGCGGTGGGGACACGCCGGGGCGCCTTGATCCCGACTGCCGTACCAGGCAGGCTCGTTGTGTGACCCACGTGCCCCCACAGCCGCTACCAGGGCCGGAGCTCCTGCAGAACTCCGGTGGCCACATGGTCGTCTGCGGGGACGACGCGCCCGAGCGGCTGATCGAGGCATCCGAACTGACCGACGAGGTGCTGCTCGACGCCGGTGTGGAGCAGGCCGCCGCGCTCGCCCTCGTCCATGACGACGAGGCGAACATCCGGGCCGCGCTCTCCGCCCGACGCCTCAACCCCCGCCTCGCGCTTGCTATCCGTCTCTACAACCGCAAGCTCGGCCAGTACCTGAAGGATCTCCTCGACCAGGCGGCCTTCCTTGCCGACCCGGACGGCGACCCGGAGGCGCAGGACCTCGCTCCAGCAGCGTAGGCACCGGCTGTCCAGCACTCGGGGGGAACTTCACTTCGGAGCCGGCCCCTGTCGGCGTACCTGCCTGACGGATCAGCTTTCGTCCCCGTCCTCGTTCTGTGCGCGAGGCGCTGTGGGCCGGTGTGGCTGGTGGGAGGCGTCCCGGAAGGGCCGGGACGCCGTGTCGCCTTCGCCCGTATCGGCGTCCGGGCCTTCGCCCTCGCCTGCGCCGTCGTCCTGGTCGGACATCGGGAGAAGGGCCCGCCTGATCTCGTCGGCGGCCTCGTACAGCTCGGCCATTTCCAAGCTCGTTACGACACGGTGCACGAGCACCGTGTACTCGTCCATGTCCGGCTTCACGCCCACCGCCGCCATCAGCAGAACCAGCCGATCGGCGGCCCCGACCTCCGCCTCGCGGTCGAACGGCTCTGCTCCCGGGCCGGGGGCGTCCCACAGCGGGCCGCCGACGGTTGCTTCGCTCCGCGCACCCACGGGTGGGACGAGCAGGTGGCGGAAGAGCTCGGGTACCTCCTCGTCGTTGGCGGCCGCAGCGATCTGGGCCAGTGGTCCGATCATGTCGACCGCCTTCTCGATCTCGTTCTCGTGCCGGGCCAGCCACCAGACCACCGCACTGCCCGCACTCTGGAGCACGTCGTCACCGAGGTAGCGCCGCTTGTTGCGCTCGTGCTGGCGCTCGTACTCCCAGATCTCCTCGTCCTTGCGCAGATCACTCAGCTTCCGCAGGCGCTCACGGTCGGCGGGGGCGAGCGTCAGCGTCGCGTCGGCCGCCAGCGCCATCACCCGTCCGCTCCGGTCGGGGAGCGGGACGCTCAGCTCTCCCTCAAGGAAGAACCGCGCGAAGCTCGCCCGGCCTGGCTGCTTGCGACAGACGATCTCCAGGGCCCGGCTGACGACCGCGGACACGGCGAGAGCCGGGGAAGCGCCGTCGGACCGGCCGGTGTGGTCGGGGGCCGGCCGCCACCACACGGTGGCGGAGAAGAGGAAGTCGTAGCCGTCCACGGCGCTCGGCAGCGCCGCGTCGATCACGCGCGTCTCCTGGTACGGCTGTTCCGTGGGCGCTGCGGGCGGCTCGGGCTCCTCGGTCCCGTACGGATCGGCCCGCGGGTGGCCACTGCCGAGGAACGTCAGCACGAGCAGCAGTGAGCCCGAGGCCGTGACCGTGGACATGAAGCCCCACAGCCACACCGACCAGTGCAGGAGGTTTCCGAGCGCAGCCGGTGCGAGGCCGCAGAGAGCGACCAGCAGCAGGCTGGGAAGGCGGATTCTCATCGTGCCTCCTCCGTGGTCCGTGGTCCGTTGCCCGCACGCTGCGTACGGTCGGCGCGGGCGTACTGCGCCCGGTCGATGTGCTGCCACAAGCGGGCAGCGACGGCCGTCCGGGCCGGGTCGCGTGCCGCGCCCGCCCAGTCGCAGGTGATGGCGTAGAGGCGGTGGAGGGCGACTGTGCGGCCGTGCGTCGCCCTGACCATCCCGTCCAGCGCCATCTCCCGTGTCCGGTCGCCCGCCACGGCGTCGAGCCAGCTCTTCACCAGTGGGTCCCAGAGCTTCGTCGGCGGCTGGGAAAACACCGTTTCCCAGCCCAGGCACAGGTCCGGCCACTGTGGTGGGTCCGGCGCCCGGTCGCTCCGCAACAGTTCGGTGAGGAGCCGAAGAGAGGGCTCGGCCGCGCGGGACTCCCGGCGCGCCGGGACCCGTAGACGGTCGATCAGTAACCGGTACAGCCGGCAGTCGTTGCCGACGAGCCCGAAGAGTGCCTCCCCGGCTGCGCGGGCCGCCTCCCCTTTCCGTACGGCGAGGTGCCGCAGCCGCACCACGGCCTGATCGGGGTGGGTCGAGGCGAGACTCTGGACGCACGTGGTGGTCAGGGTGCGGACGAGACCGTCCGACAAGGAGCTGGAGTTCACGCAGTCGTACATCCGTCTGCGGAACCAGAGCCCGGAGCCCTCGTGGCTGAGGCCGAGTTCGAGGGCCGCTACGGCTCGCGGGTCGCTGGACGCCTCGGTCGCGTCGTTCGCCCACCGGGCCGCGAGGTCGAATAGGTGGTCGGGTCGTCCGGCGGCCAGCGATTGCTCGCCGAAGCGGACGACGACGCTCACCCGATCGTCGCTGGTCAGACCGGTGAGTCCGGCGGCCACACCTATCCATTCCGCGAGCTTGTCGCGCAGTCCTGGGAAGTTGGCCCAGAAGTACGTCCGTACCGCGTCGGCGTAGGCCAGTTGCTTGAAGCGGAGCAGCCCGTCCGGGTCCCGCTCGATTCCGAGGGCCGTCAACCGTTGCCCGAAATCCGTCCGCGCGAGCTCGGTGGTCGCCTCTTCCTCGTGCCCCACCGTCTTCAGCAGGCCGCGCCACGCCTCGTGGACGGTGTCGGCGTGTGCTTCCTCGAACACCGCTGCCGCGAGCAGCAGGGCCCGCTCCGGCGCGGCTTGGGTCCCGGCCACTAGCCGGCCCACCTCGGTGGCGCGGTCGGTCACCGCGCGCAGGGCTTGGTCGAGCCAGCTCGCGAAGTCGGTGCCGAACCGACCGCTGTCGCGAGCGGTCCGCACCAGCCCCGCGAGCCGCGCCACTTCCCGCATGGGGGAGCGGTCGCACAGAAGCCGGAGGTCAGGGCGTTCCAGCTCAGTGGGGTGGAAGGGCATCAGGTCCATCCGGAGGTGCCGGGTGATGACGGCAATGCCCCGGGGACGTCCCAGCGTCACCGTGTGCGGTGCGAGTTCCGGCCGATGGGCGTGTGTCATGCCCGAGGGCAGGACGACGACCAGGTGGGCTCCGGCCGACTGGACCTGTGACCGGAGCACGGCCAAGCGGTGCTGGGTCCCGGCATACGCTTCCTCGTCGGCGATTCGGGAAAGGTCGAGGAGGAAGCGGTCCCCCGCACCGGGGGCAGCGGGTTCCCCGTCTTCGTCCTCGTTCTTGCCCCCGTCCCTGGGCTTGTCCGGGACGGGAAGTTCCTCGAACCGGACGTCTCCCTCGTCGGTGTCCCCGTCCTCACCGAGCTCATGCAGCAGCATGATCGCCGCGGCGCGACGGCCGGTGCCGGGCGGAGCGTCGAGCAGTAACACCGAGCCGGCTTTCTCCAGGCGGTCGGCGGCGACGCGGTAGTTCGCCGGCGGGGCGAACCGGTCGGCCAGATACAGCCGGTCCTCACGGACGATTCGCAGAGGTTTCGCACTTCTGCGGATCTTCCGGGTGGCTCCACTGTAGATGACGTACTGGGGCCCCGGACCGTTGTTCACCGGGCCACGCGCATCGTTGACGGTGACGCGGTCCTGTGCGGTCATCGTCCGTCGTCCGAGTACCGGCGTTCGCGCTCGAAGCGCTGGTGGACCGTGCCGCTGTTGTCGCCCGCGGTGAACTGGACGCCGGTGTTGTCGCCCTCGAAGTGGGGGGCGTTGTACTGGGGCCCCGTACCGGTGTTCACCGGCCCCTGCGGCTCGGTGATGAACGTGCCGAGGTCGCCGTTGAGGTTTCCGATGCCGCCGCGCACGCGTTGCTCGACGTCGCGCGTCCGCATCCTGGTGTGCCCCGCGTCCTTGGCCGACCCCTTCCGGGACTTCGTCTCCGCCCTGTCCCGCGCTGCGGGGGCGTCGCGGTCCACCTTGCCCAGCTCGGGCAACTGTCGGGCGAGGGTGTTGCCGAGCACCGCCAGGTCCGCGTCGTCGTTGCGGTGGTCGAAGCGCTTGTACTGGCAGTCCGCCAGCTCACGCAGGTCTTCCGGGAGGGCCACGCGGTCGATCCGCGTGGCCTTTCCGACGAGCACGGGAATGACTAAAACTCCGCGGTCGAGCGCGGTCCGGATCTCACGGCGGGTCCAGTCCTGCTCGGCTTCGAGTGCGGGGCGGCCGTCGGGCCCCCGGACCTCCGCCCAGCGCGGGCCGATCACCGCGATGAGCGCGTCGCACTTCTCCGCCGCCCCGGCCAGTTCCGCTGGGAAGCGGCGTCCGAGCTCGATCGAGTCGCTGGCGAAGAAGACGTGCTCGCGGCCGAACCGCCGGATGAGCTCCCGGGCGATCAGGGTCGCGGCGGACTCCTCGTCGCCTGTGCGGTAGTTGATGAAGACGTCGGACATACGGATTCCCTTCGTGAAAGCAATGGAAGACGAAGACGGAGGGCGTGACCTCATGACGGCATGGGGCAGTCATGGGAAGGCGTACGGAGGAGGGCACACCGCCCAGCGCGTCACTGGTCGCGGGCAGCCCGAAGAAAGCGGGGGCGCGGCACTCTGCGTCGGGAGCGGATCAGAGAGTCCGCAGGTCCGGACGGACCTGGGTCGGGACGAGAGGGCCGGCGAGTCGGGCGACTCGAGCCGGTGCCAGTGGTGGAGCCGGGGTCAGCCGTGCACGGGGGCGAGTACGCGGGCCAGCGCGGGCTGCAGATCACGTACGGCGCGGCTGCTCCGGAACCGGGAGAGTTCCAGTGCGAGACGCCGGACGTCGCTGTTCACCGTCGCCGAGGGCACGGCCGGCATCACGCCCAGGAGATCTCCGGCGATCGCGCACGCGTGCTCGACCTCCCCGGAGGCGGCATGGGCCAAGGACCGGCGGAAGCCGTACCGGGCGCGGGTACGCAGCGCGTGCGGCGGAAGGCGGCGGTACTCCCGGTCGAGTACCTCGGCGGCGGCCTTGGGGCGGCCGAGGTCGTGCAGGCACCAGCCGGTCGACATTGCCGCCGGATCGCTTACATGGGAGGTGCCGATCACAGGCTCAGCGCCATTGCGGGCGTCGTCGCTGGTGAGCAGTTCCCGCGCCCTGTCGAGGCTGCGTAGGCAGTCGACTTCGTTGCCGACGAGCGCGTGCCCCTGGGCCTCCCGTTGGGCCGCGAGTCCCCGGATACGCGGCGGGAGTTCGCTGCTCTGGGCACGCCGGGCCAGGGCGACGGTGCCAGCGGCGTCGCCGCCGTACATTGTGACCAGGGCGCGTCGCACCAGTGCGTAGGAACCGAGGTGCGGGTCACCCCCGGCGCGCGCCAGTGCGGCGGCCTCGCCCGTCCAACCGAGTGCTGCGTCACTGTCGCCCGCCTCCTGGGCCATCCAGCCGGTGAACTCCGCGAACCGCGAGGCGAGCAGGAGCGCGGGGGCCCGAGAAGCGGACCGGGCGTCGGCGGCCAGTCCGGCGATCATGCGGGTCTGCGTCTCCAGCAGGGGCAGCAGGACCTCGGGCGCGGTGGACTGACCCAGCTTCCGCAACTGGTCGAACTGCATGCGGAAGGAGGGCAGGAGGGGGGTGTCGGTGGAGGGCAGCGCCTGACTGCCGAGGTTCAGGCCGACGTCGATCAGGGCTCCCGCACCCGCCGAGAGGACCGCCCGGCGCCCGACGAGCCAGCGGCTCGGACCGGCGGGGGATTCAGCGGTGCCCGAGTCTGTCTCGGGACGGGTGACCAGGCGTTGCAGCTCGCCGTCCGCGCCGAGGAAGGCATCGCACCGCCGGGCTAGTTCGGGGGACGCGGAACGCTCCCCACGCTCGACCTTGCTCATGTGCCCCTTGTCGTAGTTGAGCGCCACGGAGAACTCAGTCAGAGTCAGCCCCGCTTCTACTCGTAAACGGCGAAGTTCCGGGCCAAAACGTAAATTCGTGCTCATCATCAACCTCCCCTTGACGGTGAACGTGAGAGCCGTCCGCCTTCACGGGCACCGTCATCCGACGATCACCGGTCGACACGAAGCCCGACGCCGAACACCTGCTGTGACGGCGTCATTTCGGTCCGCATCCGAAAGTGAGTCTGGCATGGCGCGCGCCTGGAGAATCGGGGTTCGGCGGTGTTGCCCGTTGCCTCTTTCGTTCTTGGTTGTTTCTCGTCCGTTTCGTGGGGCGGGGCCGCAGCGTGGGCCCCCTACCTCTTCAAAGACGCTCGATGGCGGTCAGCTGACCGAGCCCCCCGGGGGGTAGTCCGCCGCCGATCGTGAGCGTCGTGTTACGACCGATGGCGACAAGCTGCGCGAGCGCGGCGCACGAGGGCATCGTCATCCCCGTCGAGCTGTTGGACGAGGGATTCGATGGGGGACGCCAGCCGGGTGATTGCGGCGCCAGAGGGTCGGGGCCACCAGTAGAGCACCGAGCGGTCGTCGGGCCACGGGGCGCGTTCGTCCGTGTCCCAGTCCTCGAAGGAGGCGCGTGGCAGGCCGATGGGTCGCCAGGCGGGGTCGAGCGGCTCGTCCTCGGCCGGAGGGCGGACCGCTCACCCGCGCAGCCTCATCGATGGGCCGGTCCTGGGGCCACGTATTTCCAGGCCGTTGGAGGACCAGCCAGTCCGCAGGACATTCGTACACGTCCGTCGGAGGTCAACGCAACGAAGACGGCGAAACCGCAGGGAAGCGCCCTGAACTGGGTTCTGCCGCAGGTGCAAGATCAGCCCGCATACATTCCGCTTCAGCGTGTAGTTGATTGATTGCTGCGCGCCATTTTTCGTCGAGTTCGCAGGTGGCAAGGGGCTGACTCTTTCGGGAGTCGACCCTTTGTTGCTTCCCGCGCTGGATGGGTGCCGGAACTCCTGACGCACCATCACCTTTGCGTGGAGCCTCAGTCGGCAGGCAGTCCGAGCATCGGCTCGAAGGGGGAGTCCTCCTCATCGGGCACGTACGGGAGGAAGCCGTCGTGGATGGTGCGGGCCGCAGCGGCGAGGAGGCGGTCCAGGACTTCCTGGTCGGTTGCCGGAGGAAGCCCCAAGGCGGCGAGGAGGCGGTCGCGGACGACGGGGTGGTCCGGGTGGTCGTCGAGGTAGTCGGAGTTGAGGGCCGGAGGTCGGAAGCCGGCCAGGGCGTCGTGCCAGGACGGGAGGGTGATGGTGATGGTGAGGGTCAGGGCCTCGGCGAGGGACTCGGCGGTCGGAGAGGCCTGGCCCTCGGAGTCGGTGTAGAGGACCGGGCGGGGGCCGCCGGGTACCTCTGGGCCGCAGAGGTAGTGGGTGCCGCCCGCGTTGCAGCCGGCGACAGGCTCCACCGGGACGCCGTTGGGCAGGGCGATCGACTCGATCGGGTCGGTGCGGGCGAGGTCGAACTCGCCGTCGCAGGCCAGGTAGGCGGCGACCTCGGGATGCGCGGCGACCCTGCGGAGCAGGGCGTCGCCCGAGAGGGCGGCCGGGTTGAGTGCCGCGGCGACCGCAGGGGTGAGGGGATGTCCGGCGAGGACGTGGCGGACGGCGCCGAGAGGGACGGGGCGCTCGTAGTAGTCCTCGAAGTGGGTCCGGACAGCCTCGGGGGAGCGGTCGGCGAGGAGGCGGAAGAGGAATCCGGAGCCGTCCGGGTCCTCGCTGCCGGGCGGGAAGCCGATGCCCGAGCCGGTGCGCCAGGCCGTGTCGCCGGTCTCCCGCCACAGGCAAGCGGTGATCCGAGGGGCGTCGGCGCCCTCATCGCAGAAGGCGGGTTCGTCCAGAAGCGGGCGCAGTGCGGCGGGTGCATCGTCGATGACGCCGGGCCAGACCTGCTCGTCGTCCGTCCCGTACGGGCTCATCTCCCACTCGTGGTCGAAGTCGCGTATGAGCACGCCGTCCGGGGTGAAGAGGACCGAGAAGTCGTCCCCCGAGCCGTTCTCCATCAAGGCCGCTTCCTCGCCGGGGCCCCAGGTGGCGTCGAAGGCGTAGTGGCAGAGCCTCGGGTCGTCGCCGATCGTGGCGTCCAGAACGGCCAACGCACGCAAATAGCTGCGTAGTTCGGCGGGGTCGAGGAGGAGGGAGGCGGTCTCGTGCACAGTGCTCATGGCGTCATGGGAGCAGCCGCCACTGACAACCCCGCACGGCCGGTGCGGACACTGGTGCCGCTACCTCCAGCGGATTCTGACCGCCCACCGCCCGCATCGCCAGCCCAACTGGATAAACGTCAAGCTTAGGCGACGGTGTTCGGGCCGGGATGCGAGTGCGGTGGTGCTGAAGCCGAGCGGGTCGCATTCCAGCCCGGTCAGTTTGGCCAGGATGCGGAGCGCCATGTCTCGGGGGATCTTGCGGAGTTCCGCCTGGGCTTCGGGTCGGAAGACGGTGCGGTACTCACTACACCGCGCGCGAGAGTCTCCTTCATGATGTCCTCAATAGGGATGCCGGCTGCCGGATTCGCCATGCGTTCATCGACGATCCGGTTGATCTCGCGCTCTTCCCGCTCCTGGTGCTTCCGGAGCACCTCGATGGACACGACGGCGGCGACTTCCTTGTGGGATGTCGGCCTTGGCCCCTCCTTGGTGGGACCGGTCAGGTGCCGCAAGGTTCGACAGGCGTGGTGGATTTCGTAGGCCGTCGGCGGGAGCCGGCGACGTTGGAGCGAGAGCTGCGGAAGGTGGCGGCAGGGGCCGGCGGGGAGCGGCCAGGTCGGTGCGTGATGTTGCGTGGGCGGCGACGGGTGGGTAAGTCGCGACTGGTCGAGCGGTTCGCGGAGCACTCCGGAGCCCCGTTCTTGTTCTACGCCGCGACCGTGCGTCTCCCAGGGATGATCTGGCGCGGCCGGCCCGGGACGCCCAGGCATCGACGCTGCCGCTGGCGGGGCTGGTGGCCGCCGCGCGGCCGGAGAGCTGGGGCGCCGTTCGCTGACGGGGGACCGGGAGGACGGTGTTTCCACAGGTGGTGCGGTAGGGCGCTGCTGCCGGGCAGGGGGCGGTCGGGTCGCCGTGCCGGCGGGGTGGGGTGACCCGTGGGAAATGACTGGGTGCCGAGCACCCGCAGCAGGTCCAGCCGCTCGCGGGTCTCCGGGTCCGCCGGGGTGAGGACGATCAGTTGCTGGCCCAAGGTCGGGCGTCAGCAGGGTCTCGCAGTCCATCAGCAGCGGTCCCACCCGCGGGTGCAGGATGGTCTTGCGGTCGGCGCGTCTGACCGACACCTCGTACTCGGCCCACAGCCGGCTGAAGTCGTCGCTCACGGCGTGCAGCCGCTTGACCAGGCCGGTGACGGTCGGATCGCCGGAGCGGCGGCCCGCGGCGGCGCGCAGGTCGGCCACGAGCTGGCGGGCGTGATGCTCCCGCTCCTCGGGCGGGGCGCCGGACCGGGCGGCGCCCTCGGAGCGGGCAACTGAGCGAGGTCCCCAACTGAGCGAGGTCCCCCGCCCCGGCGGGCAGCGCATGCAGCCCGCTCAGGCAGTCCGCACACCCCACCGTCCCGGGTGCGGCGTCACGCGCCATGCCGCACCAACTGAACCCCTGGACGTGCCGTTCCGTGACCGGGATGCCATAGGAGTTCCCTATGGCGTCTGCTGACATTTCGTCTTTGCCCCTCGTTCCCTTCCGGCCGTACCGTAAAACGGGCTCGACGAGGTGCTCACCGTGAATTCACCGGAATTCGCGCTCTGTGTGCGTCGATCCATTTTCTTCGAGCGGACTAAAAAGCGATCGAGAGGACCAGTGGCATGACCACAGTCGAGAACGGGCCGGGAACGCAGGAACTCGCCGGAAAGCGGGCCCTGGTCACGGGTGGATCTCGCGGAATCGGGGCAGCCGTCGTGCGCCAGCTCCTGGACGCGGGCGCCGAGGTGCTCACGACCGCCAGGTCGGCGACGGGCACAGTGCCGGAGGGGGCCAATTTCGTGGCGGCCGATGTGCGGACACGGGCTGGTGCGGAGGCGCTCGCCGCGACCGCGCAGGAGATGCTCGGCGGGGTGGACATCGTGGTTCACAACGCGGGTGGGGCGCAGCCTCACGAGGGTGCCCTGGCCATCCCCGACGAGGAGTGGCAGGACGCGCTGGACCTGAACTACCTGGCTTCGGTGCGGCTGAACTCGCTGCTGGTACCGGGGATGCGGGAGCGGCGCTCGGGGAGGATCGTGCACATCTCATCGGCCGCGGTCCTCACCCCCGTGGGACCGTTCCTGCACTACGTGGCGGCGAAGGCGGCGCTGGAGACTTACAGTCAGGGACTGGCTCTGGAGCTGGCCCCGTTCGGAATCCGGGTCAACACCGTGTCTCCCGGCAGAACCGCCACCCCCGGCGGCGAAACGACCCGGGAGCAGTGGGCGGAGGTGTCCGCGCGCATGGGCGGAGGGCCGGACCTGACCAACGCGGCCGACACCACGCCGCTGGGGCGCGACGGCCGGCCCGAGGACATCGCCAATGCGGTGCTGTTCCTCCTGTCCGATCGGGCGAGCTGGCTGACCGCGAGCAATCTCATCGTGGACGGCGGCGAATTCCCCAGGGGCTGAGGTAAACGCCGACGGCATTCCGGAACACGGTTTTCCGGAAAGGGAATTACGTGGCGCTCGCGTCCGCCCTCTCCCGGCTGTCAGGGAGCCGGGGAGAAGGCAGCGAACTCGAACCCGGACGGGGACTCGGACTCGAATTCGGACTCGAATTCGGAAGCGGACTCGGATTCGGACCAGGTCTGCTTACGCAGGAGTTCGAGTAGGGCCGTCTCCGCCGGGCCCGCGCCGTGCCGGAGCACGGCGATGACGGGCTGGGACACGACCGGGAACACCGGGCGAACGAGGTGCTCGTGACCGCCGGGTACCGCGGAGGCCGGGACGAGCGTCGTTCCCAGCCCTTGGGCGGCCCAGCGCACGGCCGTCGCCGTCTGGGACACGCGGGCGGCCGTGGCCGGGGCCGGATCGTTGTCCCGCAGTACGTTCAGCAGCACGCTGTCGAGCGCGCTGTCGCGGTCGAACCTCACCCACGGTTCCCCCGCCAGTTCGCGCAGCTCTACCCGGTCCGCGGTGAGCTGCCGGTGCCCGGGGCCCAGCACGACGACGAACTCCTCGTCGCCGAGGTGGTGGGCGTCGGCGGGGCTCCGCTCGCACGCCGCCATCAGGGCGAGGTCCAGCACACCCCGGCGACACAGCCGCTCCAGCTCCGCGGAGCTCGGCTCCTCGAAGACCGTGACCTCCAGTCGCGGGTAGCGGCGGCGCAGCGCGCCCAGCGCGCCCGGCAACTGTCGGGTGCCAAAGCCCATCTGCACCGCGACCGTCAGCTCGCCGACCAGCTCATCGGCACCGGCCCGCGCCGTCGCCCGCGCCCGCCGCGACGCGCTCACCGCGACCTCCGCCTCCCGCAGGAACGCGCGGCCGACCACGGTGGGCACCAGTCCGGCCGGCGTGCGGGCGAACAGCTGCACGCCGAGCTCCCGCTCCAGGCCGCGGATCTGCTGGGACACCGACGGTTGAGCGACGTGCAGCCGCTCCGCCGCCGCTGTCACCGAGCCCTCCTCGGCGATGGCCAGGGCGTACTCGAACTGACGGAGGCTCATGGGCTCATACCTTTCCCTGCGGCGGCGTCGTAGGCGGCGCGGGTCTCGGGGAGCGGGCGCGCCTCGTCGCTGACCTGGGCGGACGCATCAGCATCAGTGTGACTGAGCGTCATGAAATTGCCTCCTTCAGCCGGACGTCACGTGTCGGAATTCACGTGCCGGACGTCGCCTGTCGCAGCGGATGCCCCCTGTAACAAGTCGTGCACCACGGGAAGGATTCCCCGTGGGGAGAACCGACTCGTCAGCACAGACATCAGCTGGTTGGTGCTTGCCGTGCTCTGTTCCGTGCTCTGTGCTGCGCCAGGGCGTATATGCGGTTGCAGGCATATAGCTGGCGTCGTATATTCGTCTGGTGAGTACCCCGGCAAGTGACGTCATCGCAGTACTCGCCGAGCCCAGTCGCCGGCGCATACTCGACCTCCTCAAGGACGGCGAGCGGCCCGTTGGTGAGCTGGTCGACGCGCTGGGGCTGACGCAGCCGGCCGTATCCAAGCACCTGCGCACTCTGCGCGATGCCGGGCTGGTCGAGGCCAGGGTCGACGCCCAGCGGCGGCTGTACCGGATACGCCCGGAGCCGCTGGCCGAGCTCGATGCGTGGCTCGCCTCCTACCGCAGCCTGTGGAGCACGAGCCTGGACCGCCTGGGCCGGCATCTGGAGGAAGGAGCATCATGAACACCCCCACAGGACCCACAGGACCCACAGGACCCACAGGACCCACGGACTCCATGGACCCGACCGACCCGGCCGAGGTCACGCTGAGCACGGGCGGTGCCCGGCCGGTTCTGCGCTTCGAACGGGTTCTGGCCCAGCCTCCCGAGGCGGTCTGGCGTGCGATCACCGACCGCGAGGAACTCAAGGCGTGGTTTCCGTCCGAGGTCATCGCCGACTCCTGGGAGGCCGGCGCCAGGATCAGCTTCCCGTTCCCCGGGACCGACATGACCCTCACCGGCATTGTCCTGGAAGCGGAGGAGCCCCACACTCTCGCCTACACCTGGGGCGAGGAAACCCTCCGCTTCACCCTGACGCCGGAGCCGGACGGCCGCACCCGCCTGGTGTTCACCGACGAGACGCCCCCGGATATCGCTGCCCGCAACGCGGCCGGCTGGCAGATCTGTCTGAGCCACCTCGCTGGTGAAACTGGTGAAACCGTCGCCACCGATGCCTGGAAGGGCCATTTCGACCGCTACACCGCCGCGTTCGAACCGGCCCTCGGCCCGCAACAAGGCCCCCCGTCCGGGAGCTGAGCACACGGTGAGGCTCACCGGGAATCCCCACGCCGTTACGGGGCCCCTAGCGCGAATGACCAGGTCTGCTCCGTGTGCAGTGACTGGAATGGCCCAAGGGAACAACCGCAGACGGATTCAGTCAGTGCAGCCGGTTCAGCGGACCGGCCGGGGGATGGTCCGCGAGTGAACCGGCGCGGCCTGTTCGCCGCCGCCGGGGCGCTGGCTGCCGGCGGTACGGTGCCGGCGCCGGCGACCGGCCGCGGAGCGGGTGCCGCAGCCGCGGCAGAGCCGTCCGGCCGAACGGCGGAGCCGCTCTCGCACCGGTACGGATCCGTGGTGGACCACCTCTGCGGCGTCGAGGTGGTGGTCGTCGACGGCCATTGGCGCCGTGCGCACCGTGGCCGCCACCCGTGAACCGGACGATCCGAACTCCGACCTGTGGTGGGCGCACACCGGCGGTGGAGGAGGCAACTTCGGGGTCGTCACCAAGTACTGGCCGCGCGCACCGGACGCCACCACCGGTACCGATCCCGGCTGCTGCCGCGCGCCCCCGCAAGGCTCCTGGCGTGCGTGGTCGTCTGGGCCTGGGACGAGCGGATGACCGAGGGGGTGTTCACCACGCTGCTGCGCGACTTCGAGGTCCGGCACGAACGGAACGGCGCGGCCGGTACCCCGGAGGTGAACCTGTACGCGATCCTGCAAGCGGCGCACCGCAGCGCGGGCAGTTTCCGCGTGATCGTCCAGATCGACGCGGACGTCCCGGGCGCGGACGGCCTGGTGACGGACTTCGTGTCCGCCGTGACGGCCTGGAGCTGTTCGGGTACGGGGTCAGGTGAACACGGTCCCGCCCGGACGGACCGAGGTGGCCCGGCGTGACTCGGTCATGGAGGCCGACTTCCACACGGTCTGGCTCGACGAGGCCGACGACGCGGCCCGTCTCGCCTGGGTCCGTGACTTCTACCGGGACGTGTACGGGGACACCGGGGTGTCCCCGTGACCGGCAGGGTCAGCGACGGGTCCTACATCAACTACCCCGACATCGACCTGGCCGATCCCAGTTGGAACACCTCCTCAGTGCCCTGGCACACCCTCTACTGCAAGGACAACTACCCCACGCACGGTGACGCTCCCGGCCCCCCGCTCCCGGCCCCCCGCCCCGCCCCGCCCCGCCCCGACCGGACCGGCTACAGCGCGTCACCGAAGACCTCGGCCAGCTCACGCCATTCGGCTCTCGGCAGGCCGGCGCCACCCTCGTCCGCGGTGAGTACCTGGAGGGCGACGTGGTCGGCGCCGGCGTCGAGGTACTGCTGGGTCCGGGCCTTCACCTGTTCGGCGTCGCCCAGGGCGAAGAGGGAGTCCAGCAGGCGGACGCTGCCGCCGCCCTCGAAGTCGCTCTCCACGAACCCCAGGCGCAGCAGGTTGTCCGTGTAGTTGGGCAGCTGGAGGTACCGTCCCAGCATGGTCCGCGCGGTGGTGCGGGCCCGGTCGGGGTCGGTGTCGAGCACGACGGACAGCTCCGGGGCGAGCAGTGCGTCGGGGCCGAGTGCCTCGCGCGCCTCCGCCGTGTGCTCGGCGGTGACGAGGTAGGGGTGCGCGCCCAGCGCCCTGTCGGTGGCCAGCTTCAGCATTCTCGGGCCGAGCGCCGCGAGAACCCGATGCCCGGAGTCCACGGGCGGGGTGGCGGTGTCCAGCGCGTCGAGGTAGGCGACCATCGCGCTGTACGGCTTCGCGTACTGCGGCACCATCGGGCCGTGGCTGACGCCCAGGCCGAGGACGAACCGCCCGCGCGCCTGCGCGTCGATCGCCGCGATCCGTGCCGCCACGTCCTGTGCCGTGTGGTCCCAGATGCTCAGGATGCCGGTGGCCACGGTGGCCTTACGGGTGGCGGCGACGACCGCCGCGGCGTCGTCGGGCGAGGGGCTGCCGCCGATCCAGAGCGTGCCGTACCCCAGCTCTTCGAGCTCGGCGACGGCTTCCGTGATCGCTTGCCTCCCTGCGTCGTCCGCCCGCGACCCGTGCAGGGCGCTGCTCCAGATTCCGACCCGTCCGAATGCCTCACGCGTCTCAGAAGTCATGCAGTGGCCAACAGTGGCCCGCGCCCGCTATTCCCGGCCCGGCCGGGATTCACCCAAGTGCCCGCGGTACGGCGCAGGACCCGGGCAGGTGGGGCCACCCGGTCCCCGGGGACCGGATCACGCTGTACGAGAGTGCCGAGGCGGGCGGGACCGCGACGGTCCTGGAGACACGGCCACGGCCTCCCGTCTGACCGTCCGGACCGGTTGACCGTCCGGACCGGTCGGCGGCGCAGCCGGGCGGAGGTCGCCGCCCTCCGCCCGTCGCCCGACGAGTGCGGGTTCAGCCTTCCTGCGGTGGCTCCACCCGCGCCAGCCACGCGGTCAGGAGCGGCTCCAGCGCCGCCGCCTCGTCCCCGGTCAGGGCGTCCAGGAGGCGGCGTTCGTTGCGCATGTGCTCCGTGAACGCCTGGTCGATCAGCTCCCGGCCCGCGTCGGTGAGGGCGACGACCCGGCCCCGGCCGTCCCCGGCCGCGCGTTGGCGGGTGACCAGGCCGGCGTGCTCCAGACGGTCGATGCGCTTGGTCATCGCGCCGGTGGTGACCATGGTGTGCGTCGCCAGCTCCCCGGGGGCCCGCTCGAACGGGGCCCCGGCCCGCCGCAGAGCGGCCAGCACGTCGAACTCGCCCTCGCTCAGGCCGAATCGCCGGTACACCACGCAGAGCTCCTCGGTGAGCAGCCGGCCGAGCCGGTGCAGCCGTCCGATCACGCCCTGTGGGCTCACATCGAGGTCCGGGCGTTCACGGTGCCACTCCGCCTGGATGCGCGCGACGTGGTCCAGGGGCTGAGGGGCGGGGGAGGAGGCGGAGGAGGAGGGGG
Source organism: Streptomyces sp. NPDC050423 (assembly GCF_040655445.1). Taxonomy (NCBI): domain Bacteria; kingdom Bacillati; phylum Actinomycetota; class Actinomycetes; order Kitasatosporales; family Streptomycetaceae; genus Streptomyces; species Streptomyces sp. NPDC050423. The sequence goes on along the minus strand of NZ_JBFAJY010000004.1, from coordinate 134,991 downwards.
ATGCGGGGGAGGCGGGGGAGGAATCCTGCATGGCTTCACTATAGCTTCCGTGGAAGGCATAATAGTTTCCATGGAAGCTACATTGCGATGGGTACTGATCACGGCGATCGCACCGGTGGCCTGGGGCACCAACTACTACGTCACCCACGCCTACCTGCCCGCCGAGACCCCGCTGTACGGTGCCGCGATCAGGGCCCTCCCCGCCGGCCTGCTGCTCCTGGCCGTCCGGCGGGAACTGCCCCGCGGCTCCTGGTGGTGGAAGGCCACGGTCCTCGGAGTCCTCAACATGGGTGGGTTCTTCGCCCTCGTGTATGTCGCCGCGCAACTGCTTCCCACCAGCACCGCCTCGACGATCATGGCGGCCTCGCCGGTGGCCATGATGCTGATCGCCTGGGCGCTGGTCGCGGAACGGCCGGGCCTGCTGCCCCTGCTGGGCGCCGCCGCGGGCATCGCCGGGGTGTGCCTCATGCTGCTGACCGGTTCGGTCTCCGTCGACGCCCGCGGAGTGCTGGCCTCGGTCGCCGCCATGCTGATGTCGTCCCTCGGCTACATCCTCGTCAAGCGCTGGGGCGCCGGTGCCGACGTGCTCGCCTCGACCTCCTGGCAGCTGATCGCCGGTGGCCTCCTGCTGCTGCCCCTCGCCGCCGTGGTGGAGGGCGCGCCGCCCGCGCTCGACGGGCCGGCCGTCCTCGGGTTCGGCTACGTCGCCGTGGTGGCGACCGCGGTCGCGTTCGCCGCCTGGTTCACGGGCCTGCGCCATCTGCCCGCGGCGACCGTCGGCCTGGTCGGACTGCTCAACCCGGTGACCGGAGTGCTGCTCGGCACCCTGATCGCCGGGGAGTCGCTCACCCTCAGACAGGTGTGCGGGCTCGTCCTGGTGCTGGGCGGAATCCTCCTCGGCCGGCCGACAGCCCGCAGCTCGGCCGAGGAGTGCCCCACCGGGGCCGGGCGACCCGCCGGGCCCACCGGGGCACCCGGATCGTCTACGGCTGGGTAACCCTCAACTCCCGTACGCCCGTGGGCTCGTCCGCATCCGCCGAGCGGACCGTCACCCGCACCTCGCGGGCCACCGCCCCCGCCCGGTACGGCTCCCAGCGTTCCCCGTCGGCCGAGCTCTCCAGCCGGTGCGTGGCGGGGCGTACGTCCGTCCACTCCGGCACGACCGCCGTCACCGCCGCCGTCCGCCCCAGGTCCACGGTCAGCGTGCCCGTCGCCCCGTCCGGGGACCAGGCCGTCGCCGTACTGCCGTCCACCGCCGCCGCCGCGTACAGGCCGGGGGTCTCCGAGGTCGCCGTCGCCGGGCGGCAACGCGACGCGTCGGTGGTCGGGGTGAGGTCGGGGCGCCGGGTCGGCAGGGTGAGCGCGGTGGACAGGAGACGCGGGCCGGCGGGCGTGTCGAGGGTGAACGGGGCACCCGAGGTCAGCCGGACCTCCGTCGTCCGGGGGCCGATCGCGATGTCGTACGTACGCCCCTGGTAGCGCAGGCCCGTCAGCGTGACGCCCTCGCGCAGTTGCGGCGGCAGCATCGGGTCCAGCCGTACCCCGTCCTCCCGCAGCCGCAACCCCGTCAGCCCGTGCGTGAACACCTGGAGGAAGCCGCCCTTTCCGGTGAGGAAGTCCTCGGCGGGGAACCCGGACAGGGGATCCTGCGCGCCGGACTTCGCGCCCCGCGCCTCGCTGAAGAGGGCGTACGGACCGCGCGTGAACGGGCGCACGGCACGCTGGAGGTAGGTGTACGTGGCGCAGCCGGGCTCCCCGATCGCGGCCGCGTCGATCGCGTGGACCGAATCCGTCATCGCCGGGCCGTCCGGATCGGTGTGAGCCGCGTAGTAGTCGAGCGTCGCGGCCGCCGCACCCGGCTCCATCGGCCACTCCAGCGGGTAGATGAGCAGCACGGTGTCGGCCTGCTTGATCGTCGAGCCGTCGTAGCCCGCGTACTGGAGGAAGAGCTTGCGCTCCGGGTCGTACGGGATGCGCAGACCGTCCGCGACCTTGTTCCACCCGGCCGGAGCGGGGTGGCCGAGGAGCTGCGCCGCGCGGGTGGCGTTGCGCAGGGCGGTCGCGGCGACGGAGTTGGTGAACACCCCGTCGGTGACGCCGTTGCTGTACTCGTCCGGGCCCGCCACCTCCTTCACGGAGTAGCTGCCGTCGTCGTTCGCGGTGGCGCGCGAGGCCCAGAAGTCCGCGATTCCCTGAAGGAGTTGCCAGCCGTGACCGGCCAGCCAGTCGCGGTCGCCGGTGGCCAGGTAGTACTGCCAGACGGCCAGTGAGACATCGCCCTGGAGGTGGTTCTGCGTGACGCAGTGCGGCGGGTTCCAGCTCTGGCACTCGGACCAGAGGTTGCCCTCGCTCGCGCTCGTCCAGGGGTAGAACAGCCCCTCGAAACCCAGCTTCTCGGCGTTGGTACGGGCCTGGTCACGGGTGCGGTAGCGGTACTCGACCACCGAACGGGCCAGCTCGGGACGGGTGGCGAGCAGCCCGGGGTACATCCAGGTCTCGGCGTCCCAGAACACCATGCCCGCGTAGTTGTCACTGGTCAGCCCGGCCGGGGCGATGCTGTCGCGGGAACCGGTGCGGGTGGACGCGAGGAGCCCGTACTGCGCGGAGCGCAGCCACTTCTGGAGGTCAGGGCTGCCCGGTACCAGGACGTCCGCGGACCAGTCCCGGCGCCAGACGGCGGCGCTCTCGGCGAGGACGGCGGACCAGCCGAGCCGAGCCGCGCGCCGGGACGTCTCGCGCGCGGTGGTGCGCGGGGCGCGCGAGGTGAGCGTGGTGTCGACCCCGACGTACTTCTCGAACGTATACGTGCGCCCGGCGCTCACCTGGGACGGATTCGCGGTCGTGGTGCCGGCGACCGGGGTTGAGGTGTCGGAGGTTCGGCCCGTGACGCCGGAGTCCCGGCGCATCGTCTGCACGATCGCGCCGGCCGTTCCGGTGCCCCGCGTGCGGAACGTCCCGTCGTCATCGAGTGCGATCCGGCGTGCGCCGCGCGGGTCGAGCCGGCCGGTGACCGTCGCCGTGCCGCTCCAGTGCGGGGTCATCCGCAGTCGTACGGCGCCGGTGTGCACGGAGGCGCGGTCGGTCAGCACCTCGTACGTCAGGTCGGTCGCGCGGCCGTCGGCGGTCGTCCAGCGCAACGACGTACGCACCAGTCCGCAGCGCAGGAACACCGTCTGGCGGTACCGGGAGATCCGGCCCGCCGGGGTGGCGGAGCCGTACGTCTCGTCGCCCACGCGTACGTCGAGGTTGGTCCAGCTCGGCAGCGCGGCGGCCACCTCGCGGCCGGCCGCCAGGTCCGGGTCGCGGCCGAAGAGTCCGGAGACGAAGGCCCCGTCGTAGCGCGGCGTGTACAGCGGCCAGCCGGTCTTCTCGCCCGGCTCCGCGTATCCGGCGCCCGCGGCGGGCACGCGGTGGCCCAGGTATCCGTTGCCGACGTAGGGGTCGTAGCCCTCGGCCTCGCCGAACGTGGTGGATGTCGGGGCCCAGGCGGGGTCGGTGTCGAGGCCGCAGGCCACGTCGGGATCGGGAGCGGCGGCAGCGGACGCGGCCCGGTGCGAGGCGTAGGAGACGGGCGGCAAGGGCGCGATCAGAGCGCATGCGACCAGTGACGTGAGGAGAGAGATGCGCGAGAGGCTCACGGTACGAACGTAGGCAAACGTGCACCGCGCGGCGGCGCACGGCGCGCGGGTGAACGGTTGATGAGGCAGCCGGCCGAACGAGGATCCGGCCGAAGCGGTGGGCCCGAGGACGTGGGGGTGGCCCGGCTCAGGCCGCGAGCCCCGTCTTGAGGCCCGCGCCGCACAGCGGTACGACGACGCCGCGGTCCGTCCAGCCACCGACCGCGGCCCAGCAGGCGACGCCCGTCGTCTCCACGTAGAAGCCTCGGGCGGCCAGATCCAGCTGTGCGCCGCGGATCTGATCCTCGGTCACGGTCAGGAAGGTGCCGCCCGACTCACGCACCGCCGCCAGGATCGCCCGGGCCCGCGGCGGCCGCGGGATGGCGATGCCCTCGGCGAGGGTGGGGGAGAGGGCGCCGGGCGGGGTGTCGGGGAGCACGTCCGCCCCGGCGCGGAAGGCGGCGGCCAACGGGGAGACGGCCTCGGCCTGCACGGCGATCAGGGCCGGACCGGTGTCGATCAGGCCCTGGGCACGGAGCTCCGCGACGGCCAGCGCCGCGCCCAGGAGCAGGGTGCCGTTGCCGACCGGTACGGCGAGCGCGTCGGGGAGCCTGCCGCCGAGGTCCTCCCACAGCTCGTACACGTAGGTCTTCGTGCCGTGCAGGAAGTACGGGTTGAAGACGTGCGAGGCGTAGAAGGTGCCGGGTGTGTCGGCGGCGGCTCGGGCGGCCAGGGCGGTCGACTCGCGGTCTCCGGGGACGATTTCCAGCCGGGCTCCATGGGCCCGGATCTGCTCGGTCTTCTTCGGGGACGTGCCCTCGGGGACGTACACCGTGCAGGGCAGCCCGGCACGGGCGCAGTAGGCGGCCACGGCGGTGCCCGCGTTGCCGCTGCTGTCCGCCACCACGCGCTCGGGCGAGAGGCGACGGGCCAGTTCGGCGAGCATCACCGCGCCGCGGTCCTTGAAGGAGAGCGTCGGCATGAGGAAGTCGAGTTTGGCCGAGACCGTACCCGTGAGCGGCACGAGCGGGGTGCGGCCCTCGCCCAGCGTGGTCGTGGGAGACGCGAGCGGCAGCACCTCCTCGTAGCGCCAGAGCGAGTTGACCCGGCCGGCCAGGGCCTCGGGACGGAGGGGGCCCGCGATCTCGAAGTCGAGGTCCCAGGGGCCGCGACAGACCGGACAGCACCAGGTCAGCGATGTGACGTCAGCACGGGTTCCGTCCTGTGGGCAGCGGTATGCGGTGGCCATGGCAGCCAGCATGCCAGGAGGAGGGCGGGGAGCTCCTGCCGCCCGGAGAGCTCTCGGCCGGCGGCGGCCGTCAGCTCGCCGTCGAGACGATGGCCGCAAGCGCCCTGGCGGCTCGTGCCGGGTATGCGCACGTCGACGGCGAATCATCACTTCGAGTGAATCTCTGGCCTGCGCTTGCGGTCCGGAACCGAGGGTTGCCACGCTGTTGCAGTCTGTCAACCTCTTGGGGAGTGGCTTGTGACTTTCGGTGAGCAGCCCGCCTATCTGCGCGTTGCGGGCGATCTGAGAGAGAAGATCGTCAACGGTTCACTGCCGCCGCATACGCGACTGCCGTCGCAGGCGCGTATCCGCGAGGAGTACGGGGTCTCGGACACCGTCGCGCTGGAGGCGCGCAAGGTGCTGATGGCCGAGGGGCTGGTCGAGGGCCGCTCCGGCTCCGGTACGTATGTGCGCGAGCGCCCGGTCCCGCGCCGGATCGCCCGCTCCGGCTTCCGTTCGGAGACCGGTGCCAGCCCGTTCCGGCAGGAGCAGACCGCGGAGGGGGCGCGGGGGACCTGGGAGTCCCGGAGCGAGCAGGAGGGGGCGAGCCCGGAGATCGCCGAACGGCTCGGGATCGAGCCGGGCGACCGTGTCATGCGGACGCGCTACGTGTTCCGGGAGGCGGGCGAGCCGATGATGCTCTCGACCTCCTGGGAGACCCTCGCGGTCACGGGGCGCACGCCGGTGATGCTGCCGGAGGAGGGCCCGCTGGGCGGCTGCGGGGTGGTCGAGCGGATGGCCGCGATCGACGTGGTCGTGGACAACGTGGCCGAACAGGTCGGCGCGCGCCCGGGGCTGGCGGAGGAGCTCCTGGCGCTCGGCGGGGTGCCGGGCCATGTCGTGATGGTGATCGAGCGCACGTACTACGCATCGGGGCGGCCGGTCGAGACCGCCGATGTCGTGGTGCCCGCCGATCGCTACCGGATCGCCTACCACCTGCCTGTCAGGTGACCGGCCACGGAAGGCCTCGGTCACCCTGGTGGCGCCCGTCCGGCGCCCGTGACCACGAGTTGACGCCCGCCCGGGTCCCGTAACGGCTGGGCGATCGTCATCTGTGATGGCTTGTCATGTCCTGCTCCTAACTTCCCGTGCCGGGCCTTCCTGAGGCGCTGGTGGCCGCTGCTGCGCGGGGGCGGGAGCGGTGGAGGCGTAGTCCCCGAGTGCGGGCCGCCTGGTTCGGCCCGAACCGCCCAGGGGGCGCATCCAGTTGGATGCGCCCCCTGGAGTTGGTCCACTCCTGGCCGGATCCGTATCTCTTTGTGCAATTACGTATTCGTTCCGTGAAGGTCAGGCGTACGCTCGGGCATATGCGTACTGCGGTTTCCTGGGGATCCTTAGAAACATGCACGCCGTTCAGGGGAGGGGCGCAATGCTCGGGAGGGACACGATGAGCGACAGCGGTGCCGTGCTCCCTTGGCTGGTGATACGGCAGGACGACAACGGCAGCCGCTACCGCGTGGGCAGGTACGCCACGCAGGACGAGGCGCAGCGGACCGCCGACAAGCTCGATGAACGCGGACACAAGCAGCTCTACTGGGTCGAGCGCATCGGGCAGACCGCGCGGCCGTAGTGCGCCGGCCCGCCGGTCCGGCAGTCCGCCGTATCTCCGGTGCCGGGGCCGGGTATTACGCTCCGGGGCATGAGTGATCGTGTGGTGGTGGCCGGGGCTGTCTACGACCGGGGGCGGCTGCTCGCCGCGCGCCGAAGCGCCCCGCCCGAGCTGGCCGGCCGTTGGGAACTGCCCGGCGGCAAGGTGGAGCCGGGGGAGAGCGGCGAGCAGGCGCTCGTGCGCGAACTCCGCGAGGAGCTCGGCATCGAGACGGAGCCGCTGGAGCGCATCCCCGGCGAGTGGCCGCTGAAGCCCGGCTATGTGCTCCGGGTGTGGACGGCCCGTCTGGTGTCCGGCGTGCCGGCGCCGCTTCAGGACCACGACGAGCTGCGCTGGCTCGGCCCCGGCGAGAGCGACAGCGTCGACTGGCTGGAGCAGGACCGGCCCGCTGTCGCCGAAGCCGTACGGCGACTGCCTGGCGGCGCACGCCACTGAGCGGGGTGCTTGCCGTGCGGCGCGCACCGATGCCCGTGCGCCCTTTCTTCGCGCGCACACCCGTTCGTGCGCATGGCCTTACACCCGTACGCCCCACGTGTCGGCGCCGGGCGGTATCCCGTGCTGAATATCGGGTATGTCCTGCTTAACCCCCGTAAACAGGACGTTCTCCGTTGCTGGTCTTGGGAAGTGATCGGCGTGATCGATACCGAAGGCGACTGCGCCGAGTGGAGCTTTCCGGCTGTTCCCGGTGCCGTGCGCACGGCCCGGCACGCCGTCCACGAGGCGCTGTGCGGCTGGGGGCTCGACACGGTGGTCGGGGATGTGGCCGTACTCCTGGTCAGCGAGCTGGTGACCAACTCCATGCGCTATGCCTCGGGGCCCATCGATGTGCGACTGGTGCGCCCTCATCTCAACGGTGACGGCCCCGCCGCCCACCCCGGCCTGTTGGTGGAAGTCTCCGATCCGCTTCCGGATCCGCCCACCGAACGTACGGCGGGACCCGATGACGAAGGCGGCAGAGGACTGCAGCTCGTGGCCTGTTCCGCCCGGCGTTGGGGGATCAGGCACGGAAAGAGTGGCAAGACGGTGTGGTTCGAGCTGGCCCTGCCTGGTTAGGAGTGGGGTGGGACGAACAGCGATCACCAGAGGTCATGCAGAACCTGGCTGAAAGGGACTGAGACCGTGCTGTGATCGTGAACGCCGTGTCGGTGAGGGCCGTAGTGCTGAATACTGCGGGCAGGACCGGTCCGGTGTGTGAGCTGGAGGGGACGGTCGCGTGAGCGAAATACCTGGGACAGCGGGCGACGTCGTGTGGCAGAGCAGTCCGCCTGGCTCGATTTACGACTACATCAGGGTCGCCTCCTTCTCGATCGGCCCCGACGGTCTGATCGAGCAGTGGAGCCGCCGGGCCGCCGGTCTCTTTGGCGTTGCCGCTCACCAGGCGGTGGGTAAGGACCCGGTCGAGGCCTTCCTGCCCGGCGAGCTGCGCCGGGACGGTCATCGCCGGATCGGCGAGGTGCTCGACGGCAAGGAGTGGACGGGTCTCGTCCCCTTCCGGGTACCGGGCGAGGACGGACTGCACGGGCTCGCCGAGATCTATGTGATGCCGAGTGAGACGGCGACGGGCGAACGGGCCGCGGTCTGCATCGTCGTGGACGTCCGCGCGCTCCGCGGCATCGAGACCGACCTCGCGGCCTCGCAGGCGATTTTCGGCCAATCTCCCTTCGGTTTCGTCCTGTTCGGCACCGACTTCACCGTGCTGCGGGCCAATGATCGCTTCGCCACCGTCTTCGGCGGCCGGGCCGACGACCACCGCGGCCGCACCGTCCACGACTACCTCGCCGGTGCCGAGGCCGACCGGCTGGGCGCCACGCTCAGCCGTGTCCTGGCGACCGGCGAGTCCGTCACCGACCTCCAGCTCGTCGGCACCGCCCCGGGTGACACGGAGCGCCGCCACTGGTCGATGAACCTGTACCGGGTGCACAGCGGAACGGGCCGCCCCATCGGCGTCGCCGGACTGGCCACCGACGTCACCCGGCGCCATATCGCCGCCCGCGAGGCGGCCAGCGCCAGGCGCAACCTCGCTCTGCTCAACGAGGCCAGTGCGCGCATCGGGAACTCCCTCGACCTGGAGACCACCGCGCGCGAACTCCTCGACGTCGCCGTACCGGGCTTCTGCGACCTCGCCTCCGTCGACCTCTACCAGGCGCTCGTCACCGGCGAGGAGGCGCCGCCGGGCAGCTGGAGCTCGCTCCGTCAGGAAGCGGTCGGCGGCTCCGCCGAACTGCGCCGCGTCGCCTTCGCCAGCGCCGTGTCGGACGCCATGCCCGACACCGCCGCCGGCGACGCCCCGCGAGCCGGGACGGCCGCCGGACCGCCCGTACTCGGCGCGGTGCACCGCTACCCGTTCAACTCGCCCTGTGCCATGGCCCTGCGCACCGGCCACGTCGAGGACGTGCCCGGCGACGACCGCGGATTCGTCCAGTCCACCTTCGCCGTGCCGATGGTCGCCCACGACACCGTGGTCGGCCTCGTGCAGTTCTCCCGTACGAAGGGCAGCGAGCCCTTCGGCGAACGGGACCGGGCCCTGGCCACCGAACTCGCCGCCCGCGCCGCCGTCTGTATCGACAACGCCCGCCTCTACCGGCGCGAGCACGAGCGCGCCCTGATACTCCAGCGCAGCCTGCTCCCCCCCGGCGACCCCGAGGCCGCCGGCCTCGACATCGCCTGCCGCTATCTGCCCGGCAACACGGCGACCGAGGTGGGCGGCGACTGGTTCGACGTCATCGAACTCCCCGGGCACCGCACCGCCCTCGTCGTCGGCGATGTGATGGGACGCGGACTGCGCGCCGCGGTGGCCATGGGGGAACTGCGCACCGCCGTACGGACCCTGGCCCTGCTCGACCTGGAACCCGCCGAGGTCCTCTCCGCACTCGACGAGGTCGCCCGGGGCCTCGGCACCCCCGGTGGCAGCACCTCGTCCGGCGGGATCGGCGGCGCCCAGTGGCCCTCGCGGGCCGCCCACAAGTCCCGCGAGGCAGACCTCTCCGAGGTCTATCTGGCGACCTGTATCTACGCCGTCTACGACCCGGTCACCCGGCGGTGCACCTTCGCCAACGCCGGTCATCTTCCCCCGGTCGTGGTCGAGCCGGGTGAAGCGGCGCTGCTGCTCGACGTCCCGCCCGGGATGCCGCTCGGCGTCGGCGGCGAACCCTTCGAGGAAGTCGAGGTCGAACTCAAGGAGGGCGCCCTCCTCGCCCTCTACACCGATGGCCTCGTCGAGTCCCGCGACCATCCGCTGGACGAGGGTCTTGAGGCGCTGCGCGGCGCACTCGTCGAACCCGCGCGGCCTCTCGAGGACGTCTGCGACCGGGTGCTGAGCAGCCTCGACACCCGCCACGGCGAGGACGACATCGCCCTGCTGATGGCCCGCATCCAGGGGCTGCCGGCCGAAGCCGTCGGCGACTGGCGGCTGCCCCCCGAACCCCGCTCGGTCGGCCGCGCCCGCGAGCTCGCCCGCGGCCAGCTGCTCGCCTGGGACCTCGACGACCTGGTGGACACCACCGAACTGCTCGTCAGCGAGCTGGTCACCAACGCCCTGCGGTACGGCGAGGGCGAGATCCGGCTCAGACTGCTGCGCGACCGCACCCTCGTGTGCGAGGTATGGGACGCGGGTCTCGTCCAGCCGCGACGACGGCGGGCACGCGACACGGACGAGGGCGGCCGCGGTCTGCAACTGGTCGGCCTGCTGAGCGCGGCCTGGGGATCGAGGCGGACACCGCGAGGCAAGACGGTCTGGTTCGAACTGCCGCTGCCCGATGGCCGGCCGGCCGCGGAGCGCACGGTGGAGGAGCTTCTGAGCATGTTCTGAACAGGGGCCCGGCCGGGGCTCAAGAGGCCCGGACTCATGAGGACGTCTTCAGTGCCGCGAGACGCGCCTCGACCTCGGCGCCGGCCCCCAGCGTGTCCAACTGCTCGAACTGGGCGTCCAGGGACGAAGCGGCAAGCTCCTGCTTTCCCACCGCCTTCGCCTCCTCACGCCGCACCTTGTCCTCGAACCGGCTGATCTCACTGGTCGGGTCGAGGACGTTGATGTTCTTGACGGAATCCATCATCTGGTTCTGCGCCTGGGCGGACTTGGCCCGTGCGACCAGCTCGTCCCGCTTGGACTTCAGCTCAGCCAGCTTGGCCTTCATCTGGTCCAGGCCGGACTTGAGCTTGTCCACCACCTCCGTCTGCGAGGCGATGGTGGGCTCCGCGGTGCTCGCCTCCTTCTCCGACTGAAGCTGTCTGCCGAGCGCGACCTTGGCCAGGTTGTCGAACTTGTCGGCGTCGGCCGCCGACCCGGCCGCGCGCAGCTCGTCCGCCTTGCGGCTGGCGGCGAGGGCCTTCTCACCCCACTCCCTGGCGGCCCCGGCATCCTCCCGGTGGTCCTGCTCCATCAGCCGCAGGTTGCCGATCGTGGCGGCCACGGCCTGTTCGGCCTCCGAGATGTTGGACGTGTAGTCGCGGATCAGCTGGTCCAGCATCTTCTGCGGATCCTCGGCCTGGTCGAGCAGCGCGTTGATGTTGGCCTTCGCCAGCTGGGTGACGCGTCCGAGAACCGTCTGCTTCGTCATGGCACCTCTCCTGTGTGTCCAGTGCTGCGTATGCGTCCTGGTGATACGAGTGATCCGCACGCTGCCGCCGCGAGCGCGGGGTGGTCAGAACCGGCCGCCGCCGCCCCGCCGCCCACGGGTACCCCCGCCGCCGAAGCTGCCCGGCCCGCCGCCCCCGCCGCCGAGGCCGCCTCCCCCTCCGAATCCGCCCCCGAATCCGCCCCCGAATCCGCCTCCTCGGCCGCCCCCGCCCAGGAGGCCGCCGAGGATGATCCCGCCGAGGACCGCACCGCCCATGCCCCCGCCCCCGCTGCCCCCTCCTTGTGCACCGCCCGGACCGTTCCTGTTCCCGTACGCCCGCACGTCCTGTTCCGCCGTGCTCTGCGCCTGCCTGGCCAGTGAGTCCGCCTGGTGCGCCTCGGCCAGTGCCCCTTGCGCGTCATCCGTCCCGGCCAGCTCGCGGGCCCGCTCCAGCCGTCGCTGTGCCTCCGCCAGGCGGGTCCGGGCCTGACTGCCGACCGCTCCCCGGTTGGTGCTGATGTAGTCGGCGGCGGCGCCGATCGCCGAGCGAGCGGTGAGCATCGCCTGGTCCAGGAGCGAGCGGGCCCGCCGGTTGCCCTGCTCCTGCTCGCGCGCACCGGCCAGCGCCTCGTCCAGAGCGGCGTCCGCCTCCTCCACCCGGCGCAGCGCGTCGATCGGGTCGTACGGACCGGCCCGCAGCTCCTCCCGCACGTCGCGGACCACGGACCGCGCACGGGCGATCCGGCCCCGGAGGTCCGCTGTGGGCACTCCCTCGGCGGTGCCTTCCAGCAGCCCGCCCGCGTCGGCCAGGTCCGTCTCCGTCTCGGTGAGCGCGGCCGGCAGCTTGCCCGCCGCCTCCTCGGCTTCCCGTGCGCGCCGGTCGACGGCGTCGGCGAGGGTGGCCGCCTGGCGGACTGCGCCCTCGGCGGCCCGTACGTATACGGCGGCGGCCGCGCTGTCACCGCCGTCCACCGCCTGCCGGGCCTGATTGAGCGAGGACGTCGTGAAGACGAGCCGGTCCTTGGCCTGTTCGATGTCGCCGGCGACGGGGGCCGAGACCGACTCCGCATATCGGCTGCGCATGGAGGTCAGGGTCGCATCGGCCGCGGAGACCCGGCCGGCGAGCGAACGGAACGCGGTCTCGGCCGCGGCGAGTGCCTGCGGGGCGTTGCGTTCGAGCGCGCGGAGCCGGTCGAAGTCCTCGGAGACCGCGTCCAGGCGCGTGTTGGCCTCCTCGCAGCGGCTGATGATCTCGTCCAGCATCTGCCGGCGGGTGGCGTCGTCCTCGGGAAAGGCGTCGTCGAGCTGCTGGCGCAACCGGAACGCGGCCGTCAGCTCGCTCCTGGCGTAGGTGACGGCCTCGGTGAACGGTGCCGCGGCCTCTTCTCCGAACTGGGCCGTGGCGAATCCGAGTTCTTCGTCGCTGGTGCGGACCGCATCGTCCGTGTCGACCAGCGTCTCCTTGGCCCGCGCGTCGAGCTCCGGCAGCGGAGTGGGCGGTTGCGGTGACGCGCTCCGGTCGGTGCCTCCCGGTCCCCAGCCGGTCGCACCGGGCGTCGTACGGGTGGCGGTGCGCCGCTTGCGCCGGGTGTACGCGTAGACGGCGACCGCCCCGGCTCCGACGACGACCACGATCGGCAGAATCAGGTCCCCGACGGACGTCCCGCCGGAATTCCCCGTCCCCGGGGCGTCGGCACCCGGGGTGATCGTCGGGGTGGGCACGGCCGCGCCGGTCAGGACGGCGGAGTACCCGTCGGCCGCCCCGATCGCGGCGCCCGCCCAGTCGTTCTCCTTGAGCGCCGGCTCGATGGCGGTGCTCGCCACATCGTGGAGCTGGGCGTCGGTGAAGCGGGAGCCCTGGTCGACCGAGTACGCGTACTGCCGGTCGTGGGTGGCGACGGCGAGCAGGATGTCGTCGCGTCCGAGCCCGTTGCGGTTGGCCGTTTCGTCGGCCCAGCTCTGCGCGGACCGCCCGGAGAAGTCACGGACGTACGCCACGAAGAGCTGGACACGGCGTTTGTCGTACAGCTGGTCGAGTGCGGAGACGACCTGGTCCTTGCGGTCTCCCAGCGCGCCGGCCTTGTCGGTGATCTGCCCGTTCCGGGACAGCGTGACGGGGGCGTCGGCGCGCGCGGTCAGCACGGAGGGGAGGGCCAGCCAGCACACCGCCATCAGGACGGCGAGCAGGGCCCGGCCCGGTATGAGGATCCGGGTTCGGCTCACGGGCGAGATCACGTTTGCGAGGCTATGTCCACGTTTGGTGACCCGCGACCTGGAGAGGTGGCCCAGGGTGGGCCACCGTCCCCGGCCGCGTCGGGCAGTCCCGCGTGGGCTCAGATGCTGAAGCGCTCCTTGACGAGCAGTGGGCGTACCCGGGAACGGAACCCGCCGGTCCGGAACGGCTGCTGCAGGAGCCCAGGCCGGAGAGCCTGGGCCAGGGCGGCGGCGATCATCCCCTGGTCGAGGGCGAGCTGGTAGTCGCTGACCCGTCCGGTGGAGACGTTGACGGAGTCCCGGAACCCGTAGCCGTCGTCATAGGCACCGAAATCCCGGTCCAGCGCCCGCAGATTCGCCACCGCCTCGGCCGGCGCGTACGGCAGGGCGAGGAACGAGGCGTGCGGGGTGACCACACCGTTGGTGAACGCCGACGCGGGCGGCAGCGGAGCGCCGTCCGTGGTGTACGTGCGGTCCGTGTTGGAGGCGTAGCCGTCGAGCTGCATCCCGAGCGCGTCGACCCCGTACTCCTGATACCCGCCCTCGGGAATGTCGGCGGGCGAGAACCCCCAGTACCCGTACCCCGCCTCGGTCATGCCGTGCTCGATCTGGCCGCGTACGTACCGCTGGTGGGTACGGCCCCACGACTTCGGCGACCACTCCGGTTCCGGCACGAACAGCGGAACCATCAGCGCCTCGAACATCGACCCGCCCCAGGTGGGCACGAGCTTGCGGCCGCGGTGCGTGTAGTGGCCCTGCCAGACGCGGATGCCGTCCATCGCGACGTATCCGCCCTGCGGCTGCTGCTCCTGCTCATTGCCGGGAAGCATGGTGCGCAGCAGGTGCCAGTAGTGGTCGGCGGGCAGGGATCCGTCCGCGATACCCAGATAGCTGGCCATCCGGGGCTCGGTGTTGAGCGCGCCGTAGTGGTGGCCCGTGGGTTCCTCGGTGTCGGTCCAGAAGCCGCCGCGCAGCTGGCCGGGCCCGGCGACGGGGTCGGCCGGGTCGAAGGGCGTGTAGTAGTAGGACCAGTCGGCGCCCGCCAGGATGCGGTCGACGCGGGGACGCAGCGCGGGAGCCGCGTCCGCGGCGATGCGCAGACCGGTGATCAGCCAGGCGTTGTCGACGGAGGAGAGGAACGGACGGACCGGGTCGCCGGTACCGGGCCACTCGGTCAGCACCGAACCGTCGTGCGCGTCGTACCAGTTGAGCCAGAAGCCGTGATGGCGCTCCAGCTTCTCCACGGACCGGACCGTGTGCTCCAGCCTGCGCCGCATCGTGGCGTCGCTGATCACCCCGAGCCCGCCGGCGGCGACGGTCGACCACAGACCGCAGCCGATATTGGTGGGCGAGGTCTGGCGCGACTGTACCGGGCCGCCCGGACCGCTCAGGTCTGTCTTGTCGACGGCGAGACCCAGATCGGTCGTCATCGCCTCGATCGAGTGGTACGTATCGCGGAACCAGCGCAGCAGCAGCGGTGCGTCAAAGGCATGAACAGGGCGAGCGGCGTCCGCGGAAGGCGCGGATCGACCGGCGGGAACGGCGTTCGCCGAGGGTGCGGATACGGCCCCGAGGGACAGGGCGGCAGCCCCGGTCCCAGTGGCGGTGAGAAACGTGCGACGGTCCATGAAGGTCCAGCTCCCGTTGGCAGAAGGGGGATGGGGGCGTTTCGTGGCGTGCTCGATGCGGCCGAGGAGGGCCGCCCGGGGTGGTGCCGCGCCTGTGCGGCGCCGTTCTCGGGTGGGGCTGCCGGTGCGGCCCGAGCTGTGGGGCTCGGGCCGCACCGGGTGGATCGGCGCGGGGTCCGGCGGCCGTCAGGTACCGCCGGTCCCCGCACGGTCGGGAACCGTCAGGGGCTCCCGGTCGGAGGGCCGACGTCAGTCGGCGATACGCGGCAGCGTGCGGGTACGGCCCATCTCGCCCAGCCAGGCGGCGGACGGCTTCGGCAGCCGCTCGAAGGTCTCCGGGTTCCAGCCGATGAGGCCGAAGGTCGGCGCGTAGGAGCCCCACTCGTAGTTGTCCAGGGCGCTCCACGCGAGGTAGCCCTCGACGCGCAGGCCGTCCTGGATGGCGGAGGCGACCTCGTTCAGGGCGCCGGTGTAGTAGTCGATCCGGCGGCTGTCCCGGTCGGTCGCGATGCCGTTCTCGGTCACGATCAGCGGAACGTCGCGGCCGACGACCTCGGCGGTGTGGCGCAGCGCGTGGCCGACGGCGCAGGGGTAGTACTCCCACTGGGTGAGGGTGCGCTCGACGTCGTCGGCGGTGGGGATGGGTCCGTCCGTGCCGATCCTGGTCCGGGTGTAGGACTGCACCCCGATCCAGTCGTCGCCGCGGGCGGCCTCGATGAAGATGTCCTCGCGCGGGTGGCGGTAGGCCGCGGTGATCTCTTCGGCGCCGGGGAGGGCCTGGTAGACCTGGTTGGCGATGGTCCAGCCGACCTGGATGTCGGCGTTGATCGCCTTGACCTCCTTGACGGCCGCGTGGTGGGCGGCGATCACGGCCTGGCTGGTCTCGTCGTCGGGGGTCGGCAGACCGGCGGGCGGGAAGCCGATGTCGCCGCGCTTGGCCTGGCCCGCCATCACGGCGATCATGTTCGGCTCGTTGATGGTGCAGACGTGGCTGACGCCTTCGCTGATCACCGGTGCGCAGGCCGCGACGTAGCGGGCGAACAGCTCGGTCGCGCCCTCGGCGGTGAAGCCGCCGCGTGCCTCGAACCACTGTGGCACGGTGAAGTGGTGCAGGGTGATCATGGGGCGCAGTCCGCGCTCGATGGCGCCCTCGACCATGCGGCGGTAGTGGGCGAGCTCGGCCCGCGAGAACTGCCCCTCGGCGGGCTCGATACGGGCCCACTCGATGGAGAACCGGTAGTCGGTGAAGCCCAGCCCGGCCAGCACGTCCATGTCCTCGTGCCAGCGGTGGTAGCTGTCGCAGGCATCCAGGCTGGGCTCCTGGATGTGGGTGCCCGCGGTGTGCTCCTTGACCCACCAGTCGCTGTTGGTGTTGTTGCCCTCGATCTGGTGGGCGGCCGTGGAGGCACCCCACAGGAAGCCTTCGGGGAACGGGACCTGGGTGTGAGTCATCGCAAACTGTCTTTCTGGTGCGAGAGGGGTGTGGCCGGCGGGATGTGGGGCGCGCGGCCCCGTACGTATCGATGGGGCGTCCGGAGGCGGGGCAGGGCCGCCCCCGGGGGTGGACTACTTCATGCCGGCGGTGGCGATGCCCTGGGTGAAGTGCCGCTGGAGCGCGATGAACACGACCAGCACCGGCAGCACGATCAGGAAGGAGCCGGCCATCAGCATGCCGTTGGATCCACCCGCCTTGTTCGGGTCGGTGGCGAAGGTGGCCAGGGCGACCGGAAGGGTGTACTTGTCGGGGTCGTTGGTCGCGATGAGCGGCCAGACGAAGTTGTTCCAGGAACCGAGGAACGTGAAGATCGACAGCGTCGCCAGGGCGGGCTTCACCAGCGGCATCACGATGCGCCAGAAGATGTACCACTCGCCGGCGCCGTCCATCCGGGCCGCTTCCAGCAGCTCGTCCGGGATCGACTGCATGAACTGCCGCATCAGGAAGACGCCGAACGCCCCGGCCGCGAAGGGCAGGACCAGCCCGGCGTACGAGTCGATCAGCTGGAGCTTGCTCATCAGGACGAAGAGCGGCAGCAGCATCAGGTTGCCGGGCACCATGAGGGCGCCGAGAACCAGACCGAAGATCTTGTTGCGGCCCGCGAACCTCAGCTTGGCGAGGGCGTAGCCGAGCATCGAGCAGAACACCAGGTTCGACACGGTGACCAGCACCGCCACGATCACCGAGTTCATGAAGTACAGCGGCAGATCGAGCTTGTCGAGCAGGTCCCGGAAGTTGTCCAGGGTCCATTCGGTCGGGATCCAGACCGGCGGGCTCGCGGTCAGTTCACTCGTCGTCTTGAACGAGGAGAGGGCCATCCACAGGAACGGCGCCGACATGATCAGCAGGCCGAGCGAGAGCAGGACGTAGACGAAGATCCGCTTCAGGGACCTCGGCTCCTTGACCCTGCCCTTCCGCCAGTCGTCCCCGGGCTTCTTCGACGGCGCCGTCGAGACGGCGCCCGGTGCATTGGTGGCGCTCATTTCGTGTTGTCCTTCAGCAGTCGGAGCTGCAGCACCGTGATGCCCATGATCACTACGAAGAGGACATACGCCATGGCGCTCGCATAGCCCATGTGGAAGAAGTTGAAGCCCTCGCGGTACATGTTCAGGGAGACGGTGAGCGTCGAGTCCGAGGGCCCGCCCTGCGTCATCACGAAGGGCTCCTCGAAGACATTGAGGTAGCCGATCGTGGTGATCACGGTGGCGTAGAGCATCGTGGGCCGCAGGAGCGGGACGGTGATGCCCCTGAACTCCTGCCACAGGCCGGCGCCGTCCAGCCGGGCCGCTTCCCGCACCTCGGTGGGAATGGCCTGCAGACCTGCGATGAAGAGCACCATGACCGTGCCGACATTGCGCCAGACCGCCATCGCGATCATCGACGGCATGGCGAGCGTCTCGGAGCCCAGGAAGTCCGGAGCGGTGAGGCCCACCTCGGAGAAGAGACCCGCGACGAGACCGTCGCTCGGATCCAGCACGAAGCGCCAGACGACGGCGACCGCGACGATGGTGGTGACGACCGGGGCGTAGAAGCCGACGCGGAAGAAGGTCCGGGCCCGGTCGATGCCGTTGTTCAGCAGTACGGCGACGACCAGCCCGAGGAGGATCGTCAGCGGGACGCCGACGACCACGAAGTACGCCGTGTTGAACAGCGACTTGAGGAACTTCTCGTCGCTGAACAGCTTGGTGTAGTTCTCGAACCCGATGAAGTTCGCGTCCAGCGGGTGCGTCACGTTGCGCAGACCGAAGTCCGTGAAGCTCATCACCAGGGTGGCGATGATCGGGACGGCCATGAAGACGAGGAAGAGAACGAGGAAGGGAGTGGAGAACAGCCAGCCGGCCATGTTCTGCATACCCAGCGAGGGCTTCCTGCGCATGCGCGAACCCTTGGGCCCGGCGGCCGGGGACTTCACGGTCCCCGGCCCGGACACCTTGGCCGGCTCTGCGGCCTTTCCGGTCGTGGTGCTCATGGCTCCTACTTCACGAGGCCTTCGATCTGGGACTGCGCCGTCTTCAGCGCGTCCTCGGCGGAAGCCTTGCCCTGGGTCACCTTCGCGATGGCCTGGTCGACCTTGTCGGTGACCTCGGTCCAGTTGGGCAGCGACGGGGAGGACTTGGCCGAGTCCATCTGCTTCTTGAATATCTGCAGATCGGCGTCGTCGGCGAGGTCACCGGAGGTCCAGGCGGCGGTGTTGGCCGGCAGGTCCTTGGTGCGCTTGTACCAGTCGGCCTGGCCCTTGGTGTCCGTCAGGTACTTGATGAACTGGGTGGCGGCGGCCTTGTGCTCGCTGTCCTTGGAGATCACCAGGGAGGAGCCGCCGGCCATGGAGACGGAGGACTTGTCGGCGGGGACGTTGGCCACCGCCCACTTGCCCTTGAGCTGCGGCTGGCCCTCGTTCAGCAGGGTGACGTGCCAGGGGCCGCCGAAGAACATCGGGACGCGGCCGTTGCCGAAGTCCTTCACCACGTCGTAGCCGGGCTGCACGGACTTGTTGGAGAGCCCCTTGGAGAAGTACGAGCCGTACTCCTTGAGCGCCTTGACGGCCTCGGGGCTGTCGATGACGGCCTCGCCCTTGTCGTTGACGATCTCGCCGCCGGCCGAGTACAGGAAGGAGTAGAAGTTCTGCACCGTGTCCAGGCCGCTGGGCTGGATGGACAGGCCCCACTTGGTGCCCGCCTTCTTCTGGTAGGCGGTGGCGAGGTCCTGCATCTCCTTCCAGTCGGTCGGAACCTTGGTGATGCCGGCCTGCTCGGCCAGGTCGGTGCGGTAGTAGAGGACGCGGGTGTCGACGTACCACGGCACGCCGTAGGCCTGGCCGTCCACCTCGCCCTGCTTCCAGCCGGACGGGAAGAAGTCCTTCTCCTGGAAGGTCTTGGTGTCGACCGGCTCCAGAACGCCGAGCTCGGAGAACTCGCCCATGTAGCTGCCGCCCATCTGCGCCACGTCCGGCATGCTGCCGGCGGCGGCCGCGGAGACCAGCTTCTGGTGGGCGACGTCCCAGCCGACCGGGGTCACCTTGACGGTGATGTTCGGATTGGCCTTCTCGTAGACCTTGGCCACATCCGCGAGCTTCTCGCCCTCGGCCCCCATGGCCCAGACAGTGAGCGTCTGCTTCTTGTCCGCGGCGACGTCGTCGCCACCGGAGCTGCCGCACGCGGTGAGACCGAGAGCGAGCACGACTGCGATACCGATACCGGTGGAGGCGGTTCTGGCGGTGCGGGGCATGGAGGGCTCCTCCTCGAGCAATCCGGATGTATGCGCTGCCTGTAAGCGCATACATCACTGTGCGGCAGGGATTCGGGAATCCGCAAGAGGGGTCTGGGTCACACTCGTGCAACGTATTGGACATCTGAATGTTCAACTTGGAACGGTAAGTGTGCTGTTTGCGGAAAAGGGAGCGATGTGACCGATTTCGCATGGTTGGAACAGGCGGCCACCGGCGGCCTGGAGTGCGGAGAAAGGGAGGGATATTGTC
This sequence comes from Streptomyces sp. NPDC050423, assembly GCF_040655445.1. Taxonomy (NCBI): domain Bacteria; kingdom Bacillati; phylum Actinomycetota; class Actinomycetes; order Kitasatosporales; family Streptomycetaceae; genus Streptomyces; species Streptomyces sp. NPDC050423. Next base: position 115,109 of record NZ_JBFAJY010000004.1, on the reverse strand, counting down.
GTGGTCATGCCTTCATTCGTGCATGATTTCCCTTTTGACCCGTCCTGCGGGCGCACTCTCGACGACCTGTCGGCCATCCCCGCACCCCCCGCGCCGGACGGTTTCGCCGACTTCTGGCGCGCCCGGCACGAGACCGCTCGCCAGGTCGCCACGGAGCCGGAGATCGGGCCGCTGGAGGATGAGCGCGACGGCGTCCGCATCCACGGAGTGACATTCGCCTCGGTGGGCGGGGAGCGCCTGGGCGGCTGGCTCGTGCTGCCCGCGGACGGGCCGGCCCGCCATGGCTTCGTCATCGGCCACGGCTACGGGGGCCGGCAGGAGCCGGGCCGCGATGTGCCGCTGCCGCTGCCCGGGGCGGCCGCGATCCTGCCCTGTGTGCGGGGGATGGGGGCGCGCGGCCTGGTGGCGGGCATCCCGGACGTCGCCGACGCCCATGTGCTGCACGGCATCGGGTCACGCGAGACGTATGTGATCGGTGACTGCGTGGCGGACCTGTGGTGTGCGGCGTCGGCACTGCACGAGCTGGTACCCGAGCTGGCGGGGGCGGGCCCGCTCGGCTACCTGGGGGAGAGCTTCGGCGGGGGCCTCGGTGCGCTGGCCCTGCCGTGGGACGACCGCTTCGGGGCCGCGCAGCTGACGGTGCCCACCTTCGGGAACCACCCGCTGCGGCTCACGCTGCCGTGCGTGGGGAGCGGGGAGTCGGTGCGCGGGTACGAGCGGGAGCACCCCGGGGTCACCGAGGTGCTGAGGTACTTCGACGCCGCGACGGCCGCGGGGTTCCTGGAGCTGCCCACGCTGGTGGCCGCGGCACTGTTCGACCCGTCCGTGCCGCCGCCGGGGCAGTTCGCGGTGTACAACGCGCTGGCGGGGGAGCGGGAGCTGCTGGTGCTGAACGCGGGGCACTTCGAGCACGCGGGGTCGGTCGCCGAGACGGCCGGACTGGCCGCGGAGCGGCGGCGGTTCTTCGGGGAGCGGCTGGGCTCCGTGGGTCCGGCCTCCTGAGCGGACGTACGTCCCCTCCCGTACGTCCCCCGTTCGGTCCGGCCGGCCCCGTCCGGTCCCGCCCCGGGCAGTCCCCGGCGGCGTACCCGTCAGCCGCAGCCGCAGCTCCTGCGGCGGATCAGGGAGACCGGCAGGGTGAGCGAAACCGGCTCGCGGCCCGCGTTGTTCAGTCGCTGCACCAGCAACTCGACCGCTTGCTCTCCCAGTTGACGTATCGGCTGGCGCACCGTCGTCAGCGGCGGCTGGACGATCCGGCTGAGCGGGATGCCGTCGAAGCCGGTCACCGCCATGTCCTCGGGCACCCGCACGCCGCGCCTCGCCAGCGCGCGCAGGGCGCCCACCGCCATCTGGTCGTTGGCGAAGAGCATCGCCTCCGGCCGCTGTCCGCCCCCGTCCAGCAGCCGTTCGGCGGCTCCCGCGCCCTCGGACTGCGTCATCATCACGGTCCGCACGGTCGGCCCGTCCGGCACCGGGATCCCGGCGTCCAGGCATGCCTCCCGGAAGCCGTGGAACCGCGCCTCGGCGTCCGGTGAGTCGGTGTCGCCGCCGATGAAGGCGAGCCGGCGCAGTCCGTGGTCCTCGATCAGGTGGCGGGTCAGTTCGCGTTCGCCGTCGACGTTGGCGACGACGATGTGGTCGAGGTGGTCGATCTCGCGGGGTCCGGCGAGCATCACGACCGGCAGCCGGCGCGATATCACCTCAAGATCCTCGGTCGGCACCGTCTGCGCCAGTACGGCGAAGCCGTCGACCCGGCCCGCGACCTTCGCGACCAGGCTCTCCGGCCCGCCCTCCAGCGATGCCGCGATCAGCAGGGCGTACCCGTGCCGCCGTGCGGCCCGCTCCATGCCGCGGATGATCTGGTCGGAGTAGAGCATCACCGCGTCGTCGGCGTCACTGTCCGCCTCGGCGTCGGCCTCGGCGTCCGGGTCGGCGTAGTCGGGGAAGCACAGTCCGAGCACTCCGGTGGTGCGGCTGGCCAGTCCCCGGGCGTTTCCGCTCGGTACGTAGCCGAGCTCGCGCGCCGCCTCCAGCACTCGCTCGCGGGTCTGGGCGCGCACCGAATCCGGGGTGCGGTAGACCCGCGAAACCGTGGCAATGGAGACGCCCGATCGCTCGGCGACGTCGTACACCGTTGGGGCGCTCACTCGACCGACCGTCCGCTTCTTCTTCCGTACCGACACGTACCGACACGTGGCGACACGTGGCGACAGACACCTTATGAAAGCGCATTCACCCTAGATCGCAGGTCGGATGCGAGCAAGGTTGTGCAGAATCGACAGGTTACCTTGCAAGATGGCCTGTGCATCTTTACGGTGGGCGCATGACGCGACCGCCCGGTGCCACGCCCGCCGACCCCACGCCCGCCGACCCCACGCCCGCCGACCCCACGGCCGAGCAGGTCGCGAACGACCTCGCGGCCGTCGTCGGCAGGCTGCTGCGGCGGCTGCGTTCCTCGTCCTCGGAGAGTCTGCTCACACCGACCCAGCGCTCGGTGCTGGCCCGGCTGGAGGACGGTGGCCCGGCCACCACGGCCGCGCTGGCCCGCGCCGAGTTCGTACGCCCGCAGTCCATGCGGCTGACCCTGGGCGCGCTGGAGGAGCAGGGGATCGTGGAGCGGGCGCCCGATCCGGACGACGGACGCAAGTCGGTCATGTCGATCACCGACACCGGTCGCGCAACCCTCGCGGAGGTCCGGGCCGCCAAGCGCGACTGGCTCGCCGAGGCCATCGCCGCCGAACTCGACGGGGCCGAGCGCCGCACCGTCGCCGAGGCGACCGCCCTCCTGGACCGCCTGGTCGGTTCATGACCGGCCGCGACGCGGCCCCCGAAGCGACACTCCGGGCGCCACGGACACCGCCACCGACCGCGCCCTGTGCGGCCGTACCCGACAGCGGCCGTACCTGAAATCCGTCCCGCACCACTCAGCGAGGAGCACCACCATGAGCGCCACCACCCTCGACCCGAAGACCGCACTGGTCGTCGTCGACCTGCAGAAGGGCATCACCGGTCTGCCCTCCGTCCACCCCGGCGCCGATGTCATCGCGCACGCCGCGACTCTCGCCGACGCGTTCCGGGCCAAGGGCCTCCCGGTCGTCCTGGTCCGCGTCACCGGCGGGGCCCCCGGCCGCACCGAGGGCCCCGCCCGTTCCGGGCAGCCCGCCGCCGACTGGGCCGACATCGTCCCCGAGCTCGGCCCGCGCGAGGGCGACATCGTCGTCACCAAGCTGACGTGGGGCGCCTTCCACGGCACCGACCTCGACCTCCAGCTGCGCCGCCGCGGCGTCACCCAGGTCGTGGTGGCCGGGATCGCGACCAGCATCGGCGTCGAGTCCACCGCCCGCTCGGCGTACGAGCACGGCTACCACGTCACGGTCGCCACGGACGCGGTGACCGACATGAGCGCCGAGGCCCACGAGAACAGCGTCGAGCGGATCTTCCCGCGCCTCGGCGAGACCGACACCACCGCCGCGATCATCAAGCTGCTGGGCTGACCGCCCGCGCGGCGGGGCCCCTCAGGATGACGGGTCCCGCCGCCGGATCTTGTTCCCCAGCCACACCAGCGGGTCGTACTTGCGGTCCACGGCCCGCTCCTTCAGCGGGATCAGCGCGTTGTCGGTGATCTTGATGTGCTCGGGGCACACCTCCGTACAGCACTTCGTGATGTTGCAGTAGCCGAGTCCGTGCTCCTCCTGGGCCGTCGCCTTCCGGTCGAGCCCGGACTCGGCGGCGGCGTCCAGCGGGTGCATGTCCAGCTCGGCGACCCGCATCAGGAAGCGCGGTCCGGCGAAGGCCGCCTTGTTCTCCTCGTGGTCCCGCACCACATGGCAGGTGTCCTGGCACAGGAAGCACTCGATGCACTTGCGGAACTCCTGTGAGCGTTCCACATCGACCTGCTGCATCCGGTACTCGCCCGCCTTCACCCCCTCCGGGGGCACGAAGGCGGGCACCTCCCGTGCCTTGGCGTAGTTGAACGACACATCGGTCACCAGATCCCGCACCACGGGGAAGGCCCGCAGCGGGGTGACCGTGATCGTCTCCTCGCGGGTGAACACCGACATGCGTGTCATGCACAGCAGCCGCGGCCGTCCGTTGATCTCCGCGCTGCACGAACCGCACTTGCCGGCCTTGCAGTTCCACCGCACCGCCAGATCGCCCGCCTGGGTGGCCTGGATGCGGTGGATGATGTCGAGGACGACCTCGCCGTCGTTGACCTCGACCGCGTAGTCCTCCAGACCGCCGCCGTCGGTGTCGCCGCGCCACACCCTGAACCGTGCGTTGTAGCTGCTCACTCGTACAGCTCCTCTTCGGCGAGGTACTTGACCAGCTCCTCCTTCTCGAAGAGGGAGAGCAGGTCCGGACGGATGGGTTCGGTGGCCTCGCGCACGAGATCGATCCGGCCCTCCAGCGGTGCGGCGGAGACGTCGGCCGGCCGGCACAGCAGGTTGACCGGGCGCCAGGAGCGCTCCATCGCCGGGCAGTCCTCACGGGTGTGGCCGCCGCGGCTCTCGGTGCGCTCCAGTGCCGCCCGTGCGATGCACTCACTGACCAGCAGCATGTTCCGCAGGTCGAGGGAGAGGTGCCAGCCGGGGTTGAACTGCCGGTGCCCCTCGACGCCGGCCCGCCGGGCCCGCTCCCGCAGCCCCGCCAGTCTCTCCAGGGCCTGCTCCATCTCGGGGGCGCGGCGGATGATGCCGACCAGGTCGTTCATCGTCTGCTGGAGTTCCTGGTGCAGGGTGTACGGATTCTCCGTCGGCGCACCCTCGGCGAGCTCCTCCGCGCTGAACGGACGCAGCGCCTCCGCGGCCGCCGCGTCGATCTGTGCCTCGTCCACCACCGGCAGGATCTCGGTGGACGCGGCGTAGCCGGCGGCGTGCAGTCCGGCCCTCCGGCCGAAGACCAGCAGGTCGGAGAGGGAGTTCCCGCCGAGCCGGTTGGATCCGTGCATGCCGCCGGCGACCTCGCCCGCCGCGTACAGGCCGGGCACGTCGAGGGCGGCGGCGGTGTCGGAGTCGACGGCTATGCCGCCCATCACGTAGTGACAGGTCGGGCCGACCTCCATCGCCTCGGCCGTGATGTCGACATCCGCCAGCTCCTTGAACTGGTGGTACATCGACGGCAGCCGGCGCCGGATCCGTTCCGCGGACATCCGGGTCGACACGTCCAGGAACACCCCGCCGTGCGGCGAGCCGCGGCCCGCCTTCACCTCGGAGTTGATGGCGCGCGCGACCTCGTCGCGCGGCAGCAGTTCGGGTGGGCGGCGGTTGTTGTCCGGGTCCTCGTACCAGCGGTCGCCCTCCTCCTCCGACTGCGCGTACTTCTCCTTGAACACATCGGGGACGTAGTCGAACATGAAGCGCTCGCCCTCGGAGTTCCGCAGCACCCCGCCGTCGCCGCGCACCGACTCGGTGACGAGGATGCCCTTGACCGAGGGCGGCCAGACCATGCCGGTCGGGTGGAACTGCACGAACTCCATGTTCAGCAGGGGCGCGCCCGCCAGCAGGGCCAGCGCGTGGCCGTCGCCGGTGTACTCCCAGGAATTCGACGTGACCTTGAAGGACTTGCCGATGCCGCCGGTGGCGAGGACGACCGCGGGCGCCTCCAGCACGAAGAACCTGCCGGTCTCGCGCTCGTAGCAGAAGGTCCCGGAGACGCGGTCCCCGTCCTTCATGACACGCGTGACCGTGCACTCCTGGAAGACCTTCAACCGTGCCTCGTAGTCACCGAATTCGCGGTAGTCCTCCTGCTGGAGCGAGACGATCTTCTGCTGGAGGGTGCGGATCAGTTCGAGGCCGGTGCGGTCCCCGACGTGCGCCAGGCGCGGATACTCGTGGCCGCCGAAGTTGCGCTGGGAGATCTTCCCCTCGGGGGTGCGGTCGAAGAGCGCGCCCCAGGTCTCCAGCTCCCAGACACGGTCGGGCGCCTCCTTGGCGTGCAGCTCCGCCATCCGCCACTGGTTGAGGAACTTCCCGCCGCGCATGGTGTCGCGGAAGTGCACCTGCCAGTTGTCCCCGGAGTTCACGTTGCCCATGGAGGCGGCGATTCCGCCCTCCGCCATGACCGTGTGCGCCTTGCCGAAGAGCGATTTGCAGATGACGGCGGTACGGGCCCCGCGCTCCCGGGCCTCGATCGCGGCGCGCAGCCCGGCACCTCCGGCACCGACCACGACGACGTCCCACTGCTGCCGTTCGAGCTCAGTCATTCAGAAAAACCTCGGATCGTCGAAGGCGCCGGAGGCGACCAGGTACACGTAGAAGTCGCACGCGGCCACGCTGATCAGCGAGGCCCAGGCGAGCAGCATGTGACGGGTGTTGAGCCGTCCCACCCAGCCCCACAGCCGGTAGCGCACGGGGTGCTTCGAGAAGTGCCGCAGCCGGCCGCCGATGATGTGCCGGCAGGAGTGGCAGGAAAGGGTGTACGCCCAGATCAGGACGGTGTTGACAACGAAGATCAGCGAGCCGAGACCCATGTGGCCCCAGGCGTAGTGCTCGTCGCGGAAGGTGAGCACGGTGTCGTAGGTGAGGATCCCGGCGACCGGCACCGCGGCGTAGAAGAAGTACCGGTGGATGTTCTGCATGATCAGCGGGAAACGGGTCTCGCCGCTGTACGCCGTGTGTGGCTCGGCGACCGCGCAGGCCGGGGGCGAGGCCCAGAAGCCCCGGTAGTAGGCCTTGCGGTAGTAGTAGCAGGTCAGCCGGAAGCCGAGCGGGAAGATCAGGATCAGCAGGGCGGGGGACAGGCCCCACCAGCTGCCGAACAGGTCCCAGTTCGGGCCGTGCCGCATGGGGGCGCAGTTGTCCGCCAGGCAGGGCGAGTAGAACGGCGAGACATAGGGGGCGGCGTAGTAGTCGGCGTTCGAGAACGCCCGCCAGGTCGAGTAGACGATGAAGGCGAGCAGCCCGCCCGCCGTCACGGCGGGCGCCAGCCACCAGCGGTCGGTCCGCAGATGGCGGGCGGCGATGGCGGCCCGCGAGGGGTGGTGCACACCCGCCGTCCGGGTCGCCGCTCCGCCGGGCGGGGGTGGCTTCGTGCCCGGAGCGCCGGCTGGATCATTGCCGGGATCCGCGCCTGTTTCCGTACCGGTGGCCAAGGAGCCCTCCTAGGGGGCATTCGTCAGACACCCCTGCTAGGGGGCGTGCCTGCCGCGGACGCCCAGACCCTCGTCGTCCGAGTCCGTCCACAGAGTGGTGTCGTACGGCGCCTCGGTGATCGTGATGACGCCGTCGACAGGGTCGGCGTGGCCCTCCGGGGCGAGCGGGTCCGGCGCGGAGTCCGCCCCGCGCAACTGCGCGAGGCTCCGCTCCAGCCGCCCGACGGTGCGGACCAGGTCATCCAGACAGTGCTGAACTGCCGTCAACTCGTCCTGTAGCGACATGACTTGATCTCACTTCCGCAGTCGCGGGTGGCCATGCTCATGCTCATGCGGATGCGAGTGTCGCGCGTCACATCCCGTTTGGGAAGGGAGCGGGCCGCCCCGTCTTGCGGCCCCCGCGGGAGGCCCCCCGGGCCGGCCTTCCGGACCGGGCCCGGGGAGTCGGGTCACGGCCGTTGCCGACGGATCGGGTTCCGGCCATGGGTGGTGGCTCTGGCGGTGCCGGGACTCCGCCGCACGGGTGAGGTTCGGGGGCCGTTGCGCCGTGTCTGCGGGACCCCTCGCGCGTGGCCGCTTTCAGTGGATGGGCGGAACCAGTGTGATCAACTGCAAATGCCACGAAACACGCATAATCCGGTCCATTCGGGTACGGGTGGTCCGGGCCGTCTCCGGAGGTATCAGCCATGTCCCACGTCGGCGTCCCGCGCGGGGCAGCCCGAAAGCGCCGCTCGCTCGCGCTCTTCACCACGGGTGTGCTCACGCTCCCCGTACTGGCCGGCTGCAGTTCGGGCGAGAAGGAGGCCACCACCGCCGTCGTCCCGCAGGACGTCGCGCCCGCGGCCCGCACACAGGTCGCGGACGGCGGCACGGTCAACTGGGCGATCGACGCGATGCCCGCCACCCTCAACGCCTTCCAGGCGGACGCGGACAGCGCCACCACCCGCATCGCCGGCGCCCTCCTGCCGACCCTCTTCCCGCTGGACTCCAAGGGCCGGCCGCAGCTGAACCCGGACTACCTGGAATCCGCGAAGGTGGTCGGGCACGAGCCCAGGCAGGTCGTGCTCTACCGGCTCAACCAGCAGGCGGTGTGGAGCGACGGCCGGGAGATCGGGGCACCGGACTTCGTCGCCCAGTGGCGGGCGCTGAGCGGCAGGGACTCCGCGTTCTGGACCGCCCGCAACGCCGGGTACGAGCGCATCGAGAAGATCGAGCGCGGCGCCGACGACCTGGAGGTCAAGGTCACCTTCGCCAAGCCGTACGCGGACTGGCGCTCCCTCTTCTCCCCGCTGTACCCGAAGCAGGTGACGGGCTCCCCGGACGCGTTCAACGACGGAGCGCGGTCCACGCTCAAGGCGACCGCCGGACCGTTCCGGCTGGGGGGCGTGGACAAGGAGACGGGCTCCGTCACGCTGACCCGGAACCCGCGCTGGTGGGGCAGTCCGGCCAAGCTCGACTCGCTGGTCTTCAAGGCGGTCAAGCCGCAGGACCGCACCGAGGCGCTGACCGAGGGAAAGGTCGACGTCGCCGACATCGACGCGGCGGCGGCCCACCGCATCGTCCAGGCCGCCCGGGACGCCGGCAACAGCGGGGCGCCGCCCGCCCACGGCCCCGGCTCCGAGATCACCCCGGCCGCGGCCCTGCGGTCCTGGGCACTGGCGCACGGCTCCGACGAGGAGGCGGCCGCGGAGGCGCAGTCCGCCCGGGACGAGAAGGCCCGTGCCGCCAAGGCGTACGCCACCGAGCAGAACGATCTGCGCGGCTATGTGGTCCGCAAGTCACTGGAGCCCGCGTACACCCAGCTTGCCCTGAACGGTGAGACCGGCCCGCTCGCCGACGACCGGGTACGCCGGGCCGTGGCCCGCGCCCTGGACCGCCAGGCGCTCGCCGACACCGTACTCAAGCCGCTCGGCCTGCCCGCGAACCCGCTCGGCAGCCACCTGGCCCTGGCCGGACAGCCCGGGTACCAGGACAGCAGCGACGCGCTCGGCAGCCAGGACACCAAGGAGGCCCAGGCGCTGCTGGCCGACGCCGGCTGGACGCGGGAGGGGGCCCTGAAGAAGACGGACGGCACCAAGGCGGGCAGCGAGGGCGAGAAGCAGGAGAAGCAGACGGACAAGAAGGAGGAGGACAAGAAGGCGGAAGAGAAGACGGCCGAGGAGAAGAAGGCCGGCGCCAAGGACGACGGCAAGACCGACAACGCCGCCCGTCGAGAGCCCTCCAAGGACGACGGCCTCTACATCGTCGGCGACGACAGCAAGCCCGGTGAGGTCGAGGGCACCCGCGCCATCGCCCCGGCCCCCGCCGCCGCCGTGCAGAGCGCCGCGCTGCTGCGCCAGGCCGGACACCTGGGCGAGACGGGCACCTCGGAGGACGCCCCGGCCAGGATCACCGCCCAGGACCGGCAGCCCGGTGGCGCCGCCGGCGCCTACGCACCGGCCGGCACCGCGGCACCCGCCCAGGCCCCCGACTCCGCCCGCGGTCCCCTCGGCAAGGACGGCAAGCCGCTGTCCCTGCGGTTCGTCCTGCCCTCGGGGCCCGGCTCCGAATCGCTGCGCAGCGTCGGGGACAAGATCGCGGCGATGCTCGACACGATCGGGATCCGTACCGAGATCACCAAGGTCTCCGACGAGAGCTACTTCCGGGACCACGTCGCGTCCGGTGACTACGACCTGGCGCTCTACTCCTGGCCCGCGACCGCCTATCCGGCCACCGACGACCGCCCGATCTTCGCCAAGCCGGTGCCCGCGACCGACGGCTCGCTGCTCGTCGAGCAGAACTACACCCGCGTCGGCACGGACCACATCGACCAGCTCTTCGACCAGGCCGCCGGGGAGCTCGACGAGGGCTCGGCCAGGAAGCTGATGAAGCAGGCGGACGCCAGGATCTGGGCCGCCGCAGGATCGATTCCTCTCTATCAGCGCCCGCAGCTCGTCGCGACCGACAGGAAGCTGGTCAACGTGGGTGCCTTCGGCTTCGGGGTGCCCCACTACCAGGACATCGGGTTCAAGAAGCCGCAGGCGGCCGGTGCCCCCGCGAACCCCAGGAAGTAGCAGGTCAGCGCAGCACCGAAAGCTCAGAACCAGCTCAATTCCCTTGCCCGCCGGCCCGCCGGCGGGCAAGGCTGTGTGCACCCGCTGACCCGGGTAGCCGCTCCGCCTCCCGGTCCCCGGGGCCCCAACCCCGGCGACCGCGGCGCACCGGCATCGCTCCGGGCTCCCCCTCGCAGTCGCGGCTTCGGAGCCCCACCTCCGGAGTCGCGCGCGTCCCACGTCCGCGCGGACTCTCCCGCACATCGTGCTCCGCGCCCGACCGGCGCACAGGGGTGGCCCGGGGCCGACGGAGCAGGGGGCCGCGCGGGAGCTCGGCGGGGAGGCATCGGCGGCCGCGAGCGGGGCCGTGCGTCCGTTCTGTGGCCGGTAACGACCTGGTGCGCGACAGGGGGCGGATCAGCGAGCGGCGTCATGCGGCTTCGAATCCAAGGCGGAGAAGGGAATCGACGCGGAGCGTCGTTGACCGACGACTACGCCGGAGGCGGAGTCGCAGGGCGTCGGGAGCCCGCTCACTGTCGTGCACCAGGTCGTAAGACTTGCCCGTGAAGCCGCAGGGGCGCCTGGCCCGTACCATGGGACTAGCCGTGGCGCGTCCGCCCGGCGGGCGTACGAGGACTCAAGACCGACTAAGACGCCTGAATCCCCGATCCGAGAGAAGCGCAAGCCACCCATGCCCACGCGCCACGATATCCGTAACGTAGCCATCGTCGCCCACGTCGACCACGGCAAGACCACGCTGGTCGACGCCATGCTCAGGCAGGCAGGCGCCTTCGCCGCGCACGCCGCCGAGCACCTCGACGAACGCATGATGGACTCGAACGACCTGGAGCGTGAGAAGGGCATCACGATCCTGGCCAAGAACACGGCCGTCAAGTACCACCCCAAGGATGGCGGCGACGTCATCACCATCAACATCATCGACACCCCCGGCCACGCCGACTTCGGTGGTGAGGTCGAGCGCGGCCTGTCGATGGTGGACGCGGTCGTCCTCCTGGTCGACGCGTCCGAGGGCCCGCTCCCGCAGACCCGCTTCGTGCTCCGCAAGGCGCTGACGGCCAAGCTGCCGGTCATCCTCTGCATCAACAAGACGGACCGCCCGGACTCCCGGATCGCCGAGGTCATCGACGAGACGTACGACCTCTTCCTGGACCTGGACGCCGACGAGGACCAGATCGAGTTCCCGATCGTCTACGCCTGCGCCCGTGACGGCGTCGCCTCGCTGACCAAGCCGGAGGACGGCCAGGTCCCGCCGGACAGCGACAGCCTGGAGCCGTTCTTCAGCACGATCCTCTCCGCCGTCCCGGCCCCGGAGTACGACGAGGACGCCCCCCTCCAGGCCCACGTCACCAACCTGGACGCCGACAACTTCCTCGGCCGTATCGCGCTCTGCCGTGTCGAGCAGGGTGAGCTGCGCAAGGGCCAGACCGTCGCGTGGATCAAGCGTGACGGCTCGATGTCCAACGTCCGCATCACCGAACTGATGATGACGGAGGCGCTCACCCGTAAGCCCGCCGAGAAGGCCGGTCCGGGCGACATCTGCGCGATCGCCGGTATCCCGGACATCATGATCGGCGAGACCCTGGCCGACCCCGAGAACCCGATCGCGCTGCCGCTGATCACGGTCGACGAGCCCGCCATCTCGATGACCATCGGTGCGAACACCTCGCCGCTGGTCGGCAAGGGCGGCAAAGGCCACAAGGTCACCGCCCGTCAGATCAAGGACCGTCTGGACCGCGAGCTGGTCGGTAACGTCTCGCTCCGCGTCCTGGACACCGAGCGCCCCGACGCCTGGGAGGTCCAGGGCCGCGGTGAGCTCGCCCTGGCCATCCTCATCGAGACCATGCGCCGCGAGGGCTTCGAGCTCACGGTCGGCAAGCCGCAGGTGGTCACCAAGCAGGTCGAGGGCAAGACGTACGAGCCCATCGAGCGCATGACCATCGACTCGCCCGAGGAGCACCTCGGCGCGATCACGCAGCTCATGGCGAGCCGCAAGGGCCGCATGGAGACGATGACGAACCACGGTTCGGGCTGGGTCCGCATGGAGTGGATCGTGCCGTCCCGCGGCCTCATCGGCTTCCGTACGGAGTTCCTGACCCAGACCCGTGGCACGGGCATCGCGCACTCCCTCTTCGAGGGTCACGAGCCGTGGTTCGGCGAGCTGCGCACCCGTCACAACGGTTCGCTGGTGGCGGACCGCGCCGGCGTCGTGACGCCGTTCGCGATGGTCAACCTCCAGGAGCGCGGTGTCATCTTCACGGAGGCCACCACGGAGGTCTACGAGGGCATGATCATCGGTGAGAACTCGCGCGCCGACGACATGGACGTGAACATCACCAAGGAGAAGAAGCTCACCAACATGCGTGCGGCTTCCGCGGACACCACGGAGAACGTGGTGCCCGCCCGCAAGCTGTCGCTTGAGCAGTCGCTGGAGTTCTGCCGCGACGACGAGTGCATCGAGGTGACCCCGGAGACCGTGCGTATCCGCAAGGTCGTCCTGGACCAGAAGGAGCGCGGCCGCTCCGCGTCGCGCGCCAAGCGCTGATTCTTGCCGGTGAAGGGGCCCGGCACCGCTCATCACGCGGTGCCGGGCCCCTTCGCTGTGTCTGCCGCGTCTGAAGCGCCTGCTGCGCCTGCTGCGCCCTCGTCCGGGCGGAGGCCTCCGTCCGGACGACGCCCCCGTCCGGAGGGCCTGAACAAGCCATGCACGCCCGCGTATTGGCTTAGTGTTGAGCAGCCGGGTAACCGGCGGGCCGGAGTCCGCTCCCGACGACCGGCCGGCCGCGCCGCCGCTCCGTGATCCGCCGGGTGCCGGGGCGCTCACGAGGTCCGGCCGGTCAACCCGATTTCGGGGACCAAGTGTCCGGATACCGGACGTCGCTCTCCGGAACATGTGTTAACAGTCCGTTTCGGGTGTGTCTGTCTGGGGTCATTTTGTCCGTATTTTGATCCACGGGGTCGGCGGATGTTGTCAAACCGAGACCCTATAAGTGTGGTTTGCAGCCCAGTCGTACTTAATAGTTGGCTCCATTGAGCTCGGGTCAATGGGTCACGCACTGTGGGGAGTGCCGACTCACGAGCACACTCAGGGCACTGAAACGATCACCGTCAGGGGTGTCGGTGTATCAATCCAGTGCCCTTCTTTAGTCAAAAGTGGACTCATGAGGAGGAACCCATGCGTGGTGCCAAGAGCGCCAAGTGGGTCGCGGGAGCGGCCATCATCGCCCTGGCTGCGACCGCTTGTGGCGGCGGTAACGACGACGCCGACAAGGGCAAGGGCGGCGACAAGGGCGCCGTCAACGCCGACGGCATCTTCTCCGTCGAGGTCGGTGAGCCGCAGAACCCGCTGCAGCCGGCCAACACGATGGAGTCGAACGGCAGCATCGTCACCGACTCGATCTTCTCGCAGCTGGTCGACTACGACCCGTCCGGCAAGCTTGAGATGATCAACGCCGAGTCTGTCGACACCAAGGACAGCAAGCTCTGGACGGTCAAGCTCAAGAAGGACTGGAAGTTCCACGACGGGACCCCGGTCACGGCCGAGTCCTACATCAAGGCCTGGAACTGGGCCGCGAACATCAAGAACAACCAGACCAACGCGTCCTGGTTCGGCAACATCAAGGGTTACGGCGACGTTCACCCCGAGGACGCCAAGGCCAAGCCGAAGTCGGACGTCATGTCCGGTCTGAAGAAGGTGGACGACTACACGTTCACCATCGAGCTGAACTCGGCACTGCCGTACTTCTCTTACAAGCTCGGCTACACCGTCTTCTCCCCGCTTCCCGAGTCCTTCTACGCGAACCCGAAGGCCGCCGGCGAGAAGCCGGTCGGCAACGGCGCGTACAAGTTCGTCAGCTGGGACCACAAGAAGCAGATCAAGGTCGTCCGCAACGACGACTACAAGGGTGCCGACAAGGCGAAGAACGGTGGTGTGATCTTCAAGAACTACACCACCCTCGAAACCGCCTACGAGGACCTGAAGTCGGGCAACGTCGACGTCCTGCGTCAGATCGGCCCGAAGGACCTCCCGGTGTACCGGGCGGACCTCGGTGACCGCGCGGTGGACAAGGCGTACTCCGCCATCCAGACGATCGCCGTCGCGTTCTACACCGACCAGTTCAAGAACATCGACCCGAAGATCCTTCAGGGCCTGTCGATGGGCATCGACCGCGACACCATCACCAAGACCGTGCTCCAGGGCACGCGCGAGCCGGCCACGGGCTGGGTCGCCAAGGGTGTTCTCGGCTTCCAGAAGGACGCCGCGGGCGACGTCACCAAGTACGACCCGGCGAAGGCCAAGCAGCTCATCAAGGACGCCGGCGGCGTCCCGGGCAACAAGATCTCGATCCAGTTCAACGCCGACGGCGGCCACAAGGAATGGGTCGAGGCGGTCTGCAACAGCATCAAGCAGTCCACCGGTGTCAACTGCACCACCGACTCGAAGGCCGACTTCCAGGCCGACACGAACGCGCGTGACGCCAAGCAGGTCAAGTCCCTGTACCGCTCCGGCTGGGTGCTCGACTACCCGGTGAACGCGAACTTCATCTCGGACCTGTTCCGTACCGGCGCAGCCGGTAACCAGGGTGGCTTCTCGGACAAGGGTCTTGACGCGCAGATCAAGAAGGCGGACTCCGCCGCTTCCCTCGACGACTCCGTCGCGGCCTACCAGAAGATCGAGAAGGAGCTGGTGAACTTCATGCCCTCCATCCCGCTCTGGTACTACAAGGTCAACGCGGGTTACTCGGAGAAGGTCCAGAACGTCGATTACGCGCAGGACGGCGACCCGATCCTGACCAAGATCGAAGTCAAGAAGTAAACATCCCGACGTAGTCCGCGCGCAGCCGCGGGACCGGTACTGAAAGACGGTCCGCGCCTGTCCGCACGCCGTGGCCGGGGGGCCCTTCCACACATCCGACGCACCCTCAGGGGTAGTCCGGTGCGGGGGAGGGCCCGTCGGCTGCTGCTTGCCTATTACATGGAGGCATGATGGGGCGCTATGTCGCACGACGACTGCTCCAGATGATCCCGGTCTTCCTCGGGACAACCCTGCTGATCTTCCTGATGGTCTACACGCTGCCCGGCGACCCCGTGCGCGCGCTCTTCGGGGACAAGGGGGCCGATCCGGCCACTCTGGCGAGGCTTCGCCATGAGAAGGGGCTCGATCTGCCGATTCTTCAGCAGTACTGGAATTACATGACAGGCATCGTCCTGCACGGTGACTTCGGTGAGCAGATAGCCAGCGGGCGTCCCGTCACGGACGTCCTCGGCGACGCGTTCCCCGTCACCCTCCGGCTGGCCGGCATGGCGTTCGTCATCGAGATCGTCATCGGTATCAGTCTCGGTACCCTCGCCGGTCTGCGCGCCGGCCGGCTCACCGACAACGTGGTCCTGGTCTTCACACTGCTGATCATCTCGATCCCGGTGTTCGTCCTCGGCTTCATCATCAAGGCGGTGTTCGCCTTCCAGCTCGACTGGATCTCACCGAACGTGTCCAACGAGGCGAGATGGAGCGAACTACTGGCGCCCGCCATCGTGCTGGGCTCCTTGTCACTCGCCTACGTCGCGCGGCTCACGCGTACGACGATGGCTGAGAACCTTCGCTCGGACTACATGCGCACGGCCATCGCCAAGGGCCTTCCCAAGCGGCGCATCGTGGGTGTGCACCTGATGCGCAACTCGCTGATCCCCGTCATCACCTTCCTGGGCACCGACCTCGGTGCCCTGATGGGCGGCGCGGTCGTCACCGAGGGCCTGTTCAACGTGAAGGGCGTCGGCGGCACGATCTACGAGTCGATCGTGAAGCGCGAAGGCACGACGCTCGTCGGCCTCGTCACCATCCTGGTGCTCGTCTACCTCCTCATGAGCCTCATCGTCGACCTGCTGTACGCGGTCCTGGACCCGAGGATCCGTTATGCCTGACATGACCAAGACCGCACCCGCGCCCGAGGACGCCAAGGCGCCCCTCGCGGACCCGTCGGCGGTCGTCAAGGCCGAGAAGGCCCGCAGCCTCTGGGGCGACGCCTGGCGGGACCTGCGTACCAACTGGTACTTCATCATCTCGTCGGTGCTGATCGTCATCCTGCTCGTGATGGCGGTGTTCCCGGGCCTGTTCACCAGCGCCTCGCCGACCCACGTCGACCTGGCGAAGCACTACCTCGGCAAGCCGGAGCTGGGCAAGATCGGCTCCGAGGGCTGGCTCGGCTACGACGGCCAGGGCCACAGTGTCTTCGCGCGTGTCATCTACGGCACCCGCGCCTCGGTGACCGTCGGTGTCTGTGTGACGCTCCTGGTGACGCTGTTCGGCGGACTGGTCGGCATGCTCGCCGGCTACTTCGGCGGCTGGGTCGACGCCCTGCTCTCCGGGTTCTTCACCAACGTCTTCCTCGGCATCCCCTTCCTGCTGGGCGCCATGGTGGTGCTCCAGGCATTCTCCGACCGGACGGTCTGGGTGGTCATCTTCGCCCTGGCATTCCTCGGCTGGACCCAGATCGCGCGTGTCATGCGCGGTGCGGTGATCGTGATCAAACAGTCGGACTACGTGCAGGCCGCCAGAGCGCTGGGCGCGGGTACCAACCGGATCCTCTTCCGGCACATCCTGCCCAACGCCATGGCCCCGGTGATCGTGGTCGCCACCATCTCGCTCGGTGTCTACATCTCCGCCGAGGCGACCCTGTCCTACCTCGGTCTGGGTCTCGCCGACCCGACGATCTCGTGGGGTATGGACATCTCCGGTGGCGCCGCCCAGATCCGTGTCGCGCCGCACATCCTGCTGTACCCGTCGATCCTGCTCAGCATCACCGTTCTGGCGTTCATCATGCTCGGCGAAGCCGTCCGTAACGCCCTCGATCCCAAGTCGCGATAAGGAGGGCGAACGTGACCACCATCGACAAGACAGCCGAAGTCCCGTCCGCGCGCAGCGGCGCCGACCACGTCGGCCCGCTACTCGAAGTCCGTGACCTGCACGTGGAGTTCCACACCCGTGACGGTGTGGCCAAGGCGGTCAACGGGGTCAACTACACCGTGAACGCCGGGGAGACCCTCGCCGTCCTCGGCGAGTCCGGCTCCGGCAAGTCCGTGACGGCCCAGGCGATCATGGGCATCCTCGACATGCCGCCGGGCAAGATCCCGCACGGTGAGATCCTCTTCCGCGGCCAGGACATGCTGAAGATGTCCTACGAGGAGCGCCGGAAGATCCGCGGCCAGAAGATCGCGATGATCTTCCAGGACGCGCTCTCCTCGCTCAACCCGGTCCTCACCGTCGGCTACCAGCTCGGTGAGATGTTCCAGGTTCACCAGGGTCTGTCCAAGAAGGAAGCCAAGGCCAAGGCCATCGGGCTGATGGACCAGGTCAAGATCCCGGCCGCCGCGGCCAGGGTCTCGGACTACCCGCACCAGTTCTCCGGCGGTATGCGCCAGCGCATCATGATCGCGATGGCGCTGGCCCTGGAGCCGGACCTGATCATCGCGGACGAGCCGACCACCGCGCTCGACGTGACGGTCCAGGCCCAGGTCATGGACCTGCTCGCGGAGCTCCAGCGCGAGTACAACATGGGTCTGATCCTGATCACCCACGACCTCGGCGTCGTCGCGGACGTCGCGGACAAGATCGCCGTGATGTACGCGGGCCGGATCGTCGAGACCGCCCCGGTCCACGAGATCTACAAGCGTCCGGCGCACCCCTACACCAAGGGGCTGCTGGAGTCGATCCCGCGCCTGGACCAGAAGGGCCAGGAGCTCTTCGCGATCAAGGGCCTGCCGCCCAACCTGCTCCACGTGCCGTCGGGCTGCGCCTTCAACCCGCGCTGCACGAGGGCGCAGGACATCTGCCGTACGGACATCCCGGCGCTGACCGCGGTGACCGAGCAGGACGGCGCCGAGCTGGTCGGACGCGGCAGCGCCTGCCACTTCTGGAAGGAGACGATCCATGGCTGACCTCGAAAAGGAGCCCGTGGACACCACCCCGAACGTCTCCGAGGTGGAGACGGTCGACGCGGCCACCGAGGCGGAGGCCGTAGCCGCCATCGACGCCCCCGTGTCCCAGGGGGAGCCGATCCTCCAGGTCCGCAACCTGGTCAAGCACTTCCCGCTGACCCAGGGCATCCTGTTCAAGAAGCAGGTCGGGGCCGTCAAGGCCGTCGACGGCATCTCGTTCGATCTCTACGCGGGCGAGACGCTCGGCATCGTGGGCGAGTCCGGCTGTGGCAAGTCCACCGTCGCCAAGCTCCTGATGACGCTGGAGCAGGCCACCGCGGGCGAGGTCTTCTACAAGGGCGAGGACATCACCAAGCTGTCCGGCCGCGCGCTGAAGGCGGTGCGCCGGAACATCCAGATGGTGTTCCAGGACCCGTACACCTCCCTCAACCCGCGGATGACGGTGGGTGACATCATCGGGGAGCCGTACGAGATCCACCCCGAGGTGGCCCCGAAGGGCGACCGCCGGCGCAAGGTCCAGGAGCTCCTGGACGTCGTCGGTCTCAACCCGGAGTACATCAACCGGTACCCGCACCAGTTCTCCGGCGGACAGCGCCAGCGCATCGGGATCGCCCGCGGCCTCGCGCTCAACCCCGAGATCATCATCTGCGACGAGCCGGTCTCCGCGCTCGACGTGTCGGTGCAGGCTCAGGTCATCAACCTGATGGCGAAGCTCCAGGACGAGTTCAACCTCTCCTACCTCTTCATCGCGCACGACCTGTCGATCGTCCGGCACATCTCCGACCGGGTCGGCGTCATGTACCTCGGCAAGATGGCCGAGATCGGTACGGACACGCAGATCTACGACCACCCGACGCACCCCTACACCCAGGCGCTGCTGTCGGCGGTCCCCGTCCCGGACCCGGAGGCCCGCGAGGGCCGCGAGCGGATCATCCTCTCCGGGGACGTCCCGTCGCCGGCCAACCCGCCGTCGGGCTGCCGTTTCCGCACCCGCTGCTGGAAGGCCGAGGCCAAGTGCGCCGAGGAGATGCCGCTGCTGGCCATCCCCGAGCGCTTCAAGACCTCGACGACGCCGGCCGCGCACGAGTCGGCCTGCCACTTCGCGGAGGAGAAGGACGTGGTCGGCGCGGCGGCCTCGTAGCCGTCGTCCCACCGCCCCGCCAGGGCAGCGGAAGGCGCCCGGAACCCATCGGTTCCGGGCGCCTTTCCCGTGTTCCGGAGACCGGGCGCGCGGATGGCTCGGGTCAGTGGGCCGACGTGCCCGGCTCCCGGGCCGGAGGGGCCCCGTGGGACGGACGGACCGGTGTCCGTCCCACGGGGCCCCTCCGGGGCCGCGGCGAGGGGTGTCAGCCGTGGGCCTCGGGGCCTTCGCCGGTCTCCGTGCCGAGCTGCTTGCCGGGGTTCTTGCCGAGGCGCGGCGCGTCGGACTCCGTACGCGCCCTCGGGACGGCCGAGACCGTACCCGGCTCCTCGGGGTAGTGGCAGGCGGTCAGGTGCCCGTCCCGGCTGCCCTCGATCTGAACCAGCGGCGGCGCCTCGCTCGCGCACTTGTCCGTCGCCTTCCAGCAGCGGGTGCGGAAGCGGCAGCCCGACGGCGGGTTGACCGGGGACGGCACGTCGCCGGTCAGCCGGATGCGCTCACGGGCCGGCACGTCGTCGGCGGTGGCCTCGGGGACGGCGGAGAGCAGGGCCCTGGTGTACGGGTGGCGCGGGTTGCCGTACAGGTCGTCGCGGTCGGCGATCTCCACGATCCGGCCCAGGTACATCACGGCGACGCGCTGCGAGAAGTGGCGCACGATCGCCAGGTCGTGGGCGATGAAGAGGAACGCGATGCCCAGTTCCCTCTGCAGCTTCTGCAGCAGGTTCACCACCTGGGCCTGGATCGACACGTCCAGCGCCGAGACGGGCTCGTCGGCGACGATGAGCTTCGGCTCCAGGGCCAGCGCACGGGCCACCCCGATGCGCTGGCGCTGACCGCCGGAGAACTCGTGCGGGAAGCGGTTGTAGTGCTCCGGGTTGAGCCCGACGGTCTCCAGGAGCTCGCGGACCCGTGCCTCCCGGCCGCCGGCCGGGTCGACTCCGTTGATCTCCATCGGCGCCGTGATGATCTTGCCGACGGTCTGGCGCGGGTTCAGCGAGGCGTACGGGTCCTGGAAGATCATCTGGATCTCGGACCGGATCGGGGCCAGCTGCTTGCGCGAGGCGTGGCTGATGTCCTGGCCCCGGTAGGTGATCCGGCCGGCGGTCGGCTCCAGCAGCCGGGTGATCAGCCGGCCGGTCGTCGACTTGCCGCAGCCGGACTCGCCGACCAGGCCGAGGCTCTCGCCCTCGGCGACCGTGAAGTCCAATCCGTCCACGGCCTGGACCGCGCCGATCGTCCGCCGGATCGGAAAGCCGCCCTTGATCGGGAAGTACTTGGTGAGTCCGGAGACGTCAAGGAGGGGATCGGTGCTGCTCATAGTAGGGAAGTCCCGTCTCTTGTACGTCAGTTGGTCCGGGCGCCGGAGAAGTCGGCGAAGAACTCGATGCGCTGTTCGGGCGTCAGGTGGCAGGCCGCCCCGCGCCCCGCCGACAGCTCCAGCGGAGGCTGCTCGGTTGTGCAGCGGTTGCCGCCGACCCGCTCGGTGAACGAGCACCGCGGGTGGAAGCGGCAGCCGGTCGGCGGGTTGAGGAGGCTCGGCGGCGATCCGGGGATCGGTGAGAGCGGTACGTCGACCGGTCCCTCCAGGGTCGGCATCGACCCCAGCAGGCCCCAGGTGTACGGGTGCTGCGGCGCCCGCAGCACCTCCTTCTTCGTGCCGCGCTCCACACACCGGCCGCCGTACATCACCAGCACGTCGTCCGCGATGTCGGCGATCACGCCGAGGTCGTGGGTGATGAAGATGATGGAGGTGCCGGTCTCCTGCTGGAGGTCCTTGAGCAGGTCCATGATCTGGGCCTGCACGGTGACGTCCAGCGCCGTCGTCGGCTCGTCCGCCACCAGCAGCGCGGGGTCGCAGACCAGCGCCATGGCGATCATCGCGCGCTGGCGCATACCGCCGGAGAACTGG
This sequence comes from Streptomyces sp. NPDC050423, assembly GCF_040655445.1. Classification (NCBI taxonomy): domain Bacteria; kingdom Bacillati; phylum Actinomycetota; class Actinomycetes; order Kitasatosporales; family Streptomycetaceae; genus Streptomyces; species Streptomyces sp. NPDC050423. The sequence continues at coordinate 93,987 of NZ_JBFAJY010000004.1, read as the reverse complement.
TGCGGGTAGTCGTCGACGCGCAGGTTCGGCTGCGGGATGCCGACCTTGGTGAGCATCTCCACGGACCGCGCCCGCGCCTCGCGCTTGGACGCCCCGGTGTGCTTGCGGTACGTCTCGCCGATCTGCTTGCCGATGGTGTGGTACGGCGAGAGCGAGGCCAGTGCGTCCTGGAAGATCATGGCCATCTTGTTGCCGCGCAGGCGTTCCAGCTCCCGCTCCGAGGCGGCCAGCAGGTCCTGCCCGTCGAGCAGGATCTCGCCCTCGATCTCGGTGTGTTCGGGGTGGTGCAGGCCGAGGATCGACAGGTTGGTGACGGACTTGCCGGAACCGGACTCGCCGACGATGCCGAGGGTCTTGCCGTGCTCGACGTCGAAGGACAGCCCGTCGACGGCCTTGACCATGCCGTCTTCGGTGGAGAAGTGCACGCGCAGATCGCGTACGGAGAGGAAGGGGGTGCTCACTGGATCTCTCCCTAGGCGAGGCGGACGCGTGGGTCGATGAGGGCGTAGACGGCGTCCACGACGATGTTGAGGAGCACGATCGCGACGGCGGCCACCATCATCACGCCGAGGAGCGTGGGGAGGTCGTTGGTCGACACGGCCTTGACCGAGAGGGTACCGATCCCCTGGAGGCTGAAGACCTTCTCGGTGATGATCGCTCCGCCGAGGAGCACACCGAGGTCGAGACCGAAGATGGTGACGATGGGGCCCATGGCCCCGCGCCAGGCGAATCTGAAGAACACCGTCCGCCGGGAGAGGCCCTTGGCGCGGGCCGTGCGGACGTAGTCCTCGCTCAGCGACTCCACGAGCTGGGAGCGGGACATACGGGTGTAGTTGGCCGTGAAGATGACGGAGAGCACCAGCCAGGGCAGCAGGAGACCCGAGAACCACGCGCCGGGATTCTCGCTCAACGGCGTGTAGCTGGGCCGGTCCAGCAGGTGCCACTGGTCGGTGAGGAAGTACATGGCGAGCACACCGACGATGTAGATCTGCATCGATGAGGCGATCAGCGAGGCGGAGGACGCGACCTTGTCGAGCGGCTTGCCCTGCTTGACGGCCGCGAGCATGCCGGCGCCGACGCCGAAGATGACGAACACGAAGGCGCTGCCGACGGAGAGCGAGATCGTGGTCGGGAAGCGGTCGATGATGGTGCCGAAGACCGGCTCGCGGTTGATGAACGAGTACCCCAGGCAGGGTGCGGGGCAGTGTCCGTACGACGCGTAGTCGCGTCCGACGAAGATTCCTTGCAGCCAGTGCCAGTACTGCACCGGTATCGGGTCGGCGATCCCCAGGTTGTGCCGCACCAGCGCGAGTGTCTCGGGCGTGCAGACCTTGCCGCAGGCCACCCGGGCGGGGTCGCGCGGGGCCGCGTAGAAGAGGTAGAAGACCAGGGCGCTGATGATCAGCAGGATGACCGCGGCGCCGAGTGTACGGCGGAGAAGAAAGCGCAGCATGGCAGTGGGTTTTCCTGACGGATACCGAGGGGGAGGAGGGGTGCGGGCGGCTCTCGGTCCGAGAGCCGCCCGCACCCCGGGGGCCGTTCGTCAGGCCTTGACGTACGTCTTGTAGATGATCGTCGCGGAGAACTGCGGGTCCATCATGGCGCCGCCGACCTTGGATCCGTACAGGTAGAAGCGGCGCTGGAAGGTCTCCGGGATGATCGGGACGACCTCGTCCATGATCCGCTTGTCCAGCGCCGTCCAGGCGGCACCGGCCGCCTTCTGGTCGGCGAGGACGACGTTCTTCTTGATGGCCGCGTCGATCCAGTCGACCTTGACCTGGGAGACGTTGTTCTGGCCGTTCCCGATGTTGGCGCTGTCGAGCAGCGGCTGGATCATCGTGTAGGCCGTCGGCCAGTCCGGGGACCAGCCGAACCACATGACGTCGAAGCTGTTGTCGACCTGCTGGATCTGGTCGTAGTACGAGGTCGAGTCGACGGGCTTGATGACCGGCTTGAAGCCCGCGGCCTTGAGCGCGTTCTCGACGACGACGGCCGTCTTGTCGTAGGTGGGGCTCTGCGGGAAGGTGTAGACGATCTTCTGGCCGAGCTTGCCGGCCTTCTTGAGGATCGCCTTGGCCGCCGCGGCGTCACCCTTGGGCGTCTTCAGCTTGCCGTAGAAGTCGAACTCCTTGCGGCCCAGGATGTCGGGGCTGAGGAGGGTGGTCGCGTAGTCGCCCGCCGACGGACCGCCGTAGATCTTGCGGATCTGCTCCAGCGGCCAGGCGGTGTTGAGCGCCTTGCGCACCTCGACGTCCGTGATGCGCTTGCAGTTGATCGCGTAGTAGTACGTTCCGGTGAGCAGGCCGTTGAAGGTCCGCTTCTTCAGCTCGGGGTCGGTGAGCACCTTCTGCATGCGCTCGGCCGGCACGGACTTGTAGATGGAGATCATCTGCTGGTCCTTGCCCTGGTCCGCGATGAAGCGGTCCGCGGACTCCAGCGAGGTGGGGCCGAACTCGAACTCGAAGGTGTCCGGGTAGGCGTTGCGGATCGGGTCCGTCGCCGGGTCCCAGTGCTTGTTGCGCGTCAGCGTCATCGACTTGTCGATGGTGCGGTGCTTGACGATGTACGGACCGCAGGAGACGGGCTGCTTGTCGTACTTCTCCTTGGTGTCCAGCTTCACCGGCGTGGCCGCGTAGCAGCTCATGGCCAGGGTGAAGTTGAAGTCAGGGCGCGCCTCGGCCAGCTTGAAGGTGATCGTCTTCTTGGCCTTGTCGATGACGAGCGAGTCCAGGTGCTCGCCCTTGTACGGACCGTCGTAGCCCTTGCGCCAGTCGCCCTTGCCGGTGAGCGCCTGCTGCACGTAGGCGGCGCCCTCGGTGATGAACGGCGCCCAGGCCCGCTCGATGCCGTGGCGGACGTCCTCGACGGTCAGCTCGCTGCCGTCCTGCCACTTGAGCCCGTCCTTCAGCGTGAAGGTCCAGGTCTTGTTGTCGGCGGACGCCGTGCCGACGTCGGTGGCCAGGTCGCCGACGAGGGTCATCCCGCCCTTGTCGTCGACCTTGTAGCCGGTGAGGCCGCGCGCGAACATCATGGCGCCGCTGGAGTTGAACGCGAAGTAGATGCGCTGCGGGTCGAGGTGGGAGAAGTCGTCCTCGGAGATGCCGTAGATCGTCCCGCCCTTCTTGGCGCCGGCGATCTCCGGGGCGGGGCCCTGCGAGTCCTCCTTGGTGCCGATCTTGACGGTCGAGGCGGTGTACTCGGTGGCGCCGGCGTTCGGCGTGTTCTTGCCATCGCCTCCGCCCCCGCCGCCACTGCTGCACGCGGAGAGAGCGAGGGAGCCACCCGCCGCGACGGAAGTGGCTATGACGAAGTTTCTGCGGGAGAGAGACATGGCAACCTGCCCTGGTCGGTGAAGAGGGACGAATGATCCGGCGGAGCCCCGTCGCTCCGGTCCGGTGGCGGAACTTTCAGCGCTTGGTCTTCGGGTCGAGAGCGTCGCGGACCGAGTCGCCGAGGAGGTTGAAGGCGAGCACGAAGACCACCATCGTCACCCCCGGGAAGAGCATGAACGTGATGTCGTCCTGGTAGACGTCGGCTCCGCGCTGGAGCATCACGCCCCAGTCGGGTGTCTTCGCGGTCAGTCCGACACCGAGGAACGCGAGCCCGGCTTCGGCGCTCACGAACATCGGGAGAGCGAGGGTCGCCTGGATCAGGATCGGCGTCCACAGGTTGGGCAGCAGTTCCTTGAAGATGATCCGCGCGGGTGAGGCTCCGGTCACCTTGGCCGCCTCGACGAACTCCCTTTCGCGCAGGGCGAGTACCTCGCCGCGCAGGAGGCGGGCGATGGACGCCCAGCCGAAGGCCGTCATCACCAGGATGAGGCTCACGACGGTGAGCCAGACGGGAGTGGCCTCCTCCGGGGAGACCAGGATCGAGATCAGCACCGGCCAGAACGCGATGAAGAACAGCGTCGAGGGGAAGGCCAGCAGGATGTCGATGACGCGGCCGATGAAGTAGTCGGTCTTCCCGCCCAGGTATCCGGCGGTCACGCCGATCACGATGCCGAGGAGGGTCACCAGGAGTGTCGTCACGCCCGCGATGAACAGCGAGTTGCGGATGCCGTAGATGAGGAAGGTGAAGAGGTCACGGCCCAGCTGGGGCTCGACGCCGAACCAGAAGTCGCCGCTGATACCGCCGTTCGGCTTGATCGGAAAGCCGAAGTCGTTGAGCAGGCCTTCTTGGTTCTGACCGTACGTCGTGTACGGGTTCTTGCCGTAGGCCTTGGCGATCAACGGCGCGCATACGGCCACCAGGAAGAAGAAGATGACCACATAGGCCGAAATAACGCCGGACCGGTCGCGTTTGAAGCGCCGCCAGGCCAATTTGCCCGGGGAGCGCCCGGCACCGCCCTTCAGTGCCGGGGGTTCCGGCGTCTTCTGCGGGTTCGCGTCGGCCACCTCAAGAGGGGCTGCTGCGTTCGAGGTTGGAATCGTCATGGTGCTCCTGGCCCGGAGGGTCGAAGGACTCCGCAGGGCACACCTACGGGCTACCCGGACTTTTTCAACGCAATTCATTCAGGGTCAATGAATGTCGGTCCGGCTTGAGGTGCTCTTTGGAAGCTTGACCTATACATGACCATCTGAAGGTCGTGTCTTTACTGTTCATTTACCTGTTCTGGAGTCGATTCCGCCGTGAATCGGTGGAAGTCCGTCAATGAGTCCGATATCCGGGCGGCCGTGTCTCGGAATTCGTGCATCCGGTCGGAGGGGTGCCGGGTTGATGCTCGTTCGTTGTGTTGCCGTTACCGCTCCGCCGCCCGTCAGGCCGCTTTCCCCGCCCTGATGGGCGTGTCATGCGCGTGACAAAAGCGTCCGGTCGACGCCCCTCGCTCGCATCCGGGTGATTCTCGGTGTGCCCGGATGGTGGGGGTAAATATGCGTAAGACCCGGTATTCCGTGATATTTGACATCAAGTAAGACGGAGCACTATGAGGAGGCACTCCATGCGCGGAGCCACACAGGTCAAGTGGGCCGCATGCGCGATCGCCGTCGCTCTGGCGGCGTCCGCCTGCGGTGGAGGGGGCAACAGTGGCGGTGGTGGTGGCGGCGCCAATGGGGTGGTGAGTTCTTCGTGGGGTGACCCGCAGAACCCGCTGGAGCCGGCGAACACCAACGAGGTGCAGGGCGGCAAGGTCCTCGACATGGTCTTCCGGGGGCTCAAGCGCTACAACCCCAAGACCGGCGCGGCCGAGGACATGCTGGCGGAGAAGATCGACACCTCCGACTCCAAGACCTTCGCCGTCACCGTGAAGGACGGATGGACGTTCTCCAACGGCGAGAAGGTCACCGCCAAGTCCTTCGTGGACGCGTGGAACTACGGCGCGAGCCTCAAGAACAACCAGAAGAACGCCTACTTCTTCGGCCAGATCGACGGTTACGACAAGGTGCACCCGGATTCCGGTGCCCAGGCCGCCGCCACGATGTCGGGGCTGAAGGTCACCGGCGCGCGGACGTTCACCGTCAAGCTCAGCCAGAAGTTCTCCCTGTGGCCCGACACGCTGGGCTACGCGGCGTTCGCCCCGCTGCCCCAGGCCTTCTTCACCGACCACGCCGCCTGGCTGAAGAAGCCGGTCGGCAACGGTCCCTACACCATTCAGTCGTACACCAGGGGTTCGCAGATGTCCCTGCGCAAGTGGGACAAGTACCCGGGTGACGACAAGGCGCAGAACGGTGGCATCGACCTCAAGGTCTACACCGACAACAACACCGCCTACACCGACCTGGTGGCCGGCAACCTCGACCTGGTGGACGACGTCCCCGCCTCGCAGCTGAAGAACGTCAAGGCGGACCTCGGGGACCGCTACATCAACACCCCGGCCGGCATCATCCAGACCCTGGCCTTCCCGTTCTACGACAAGGCGTGGAACCAGGCGGACAGCGACAAGGTCCGCAAGGGGCTGTCCATGGCCATCAACCGCAAGCAGATCACCGAGACGATCTTCAACAAGACGCGGACCCCCGCCACGGACTGGACCTCGCCGGTGCTGGGTGCGGCGGGCGGCTACCAGGCCGGCTTCTGCGGCAGCCTGTGCGACTACAACCCCGCGGAGGCCAAGAAGCTGGTCTCGCAGGGCGGCGGCATCCCCGGCGGCCAGGTCAGGATCGGCTACAACGCCGACACGGGCAGCCACAAGGACTGGGTGGACGCGGTCTGCAACAGCATCAACAACGCGCTCGGCAACGACAAGGCCTGCGTGGGCAGTCCGACGGGAACGTTCGCCGACTTCCGGAACAAGATCACCCAGCAGAAGATGCCGGGCCCGTTCCGTGCCGGGTGGCAGATGGACTACCCGCTCATCCAGAACTTCCTGCAGCCGCTCTACTACACCAACGCCTCGTCCAACGACGGGAAGTGGTCGGACAAGAAGTTCGACAGCCTGGTCAACCAGGCCAACGCCGAGTCGGACAAGGCCACGGCGGTCAAGACCTTCAAGGAGGCCGAAGCCGTGGTCCGGGACAACATGGCGGCCATCCCCCTCTGGTACCAGAACGGCAGCGCCGGCTACTCCACGAAGGTCTCGAACGTCGCGCTGAACCCCTTCAGCGTGCCGGTCTACAGCGAGATCAAGGTCAAGTGACCCCGTAGCGGACCCGCCGCGGCCCGGCACCCGTGAGGGCGCCGGGCCGCCGCGTGTGCGGCCGGTCCCGCCGCCCGTCACACGTTTGGCCCCTTCCGGTGCACCGGTGTTCCCGTGAGGGCGCGCAGAAGATGCTATTTCGTACGAAATGGGATGTTATTTGGTTCACGTCGGGACAGTGAACGACCCGGCAACCGAGTCAACGGCCGCTCGGGGAGGCCGGTGGCAACAGGGAGGTGACCGCGCGATGCAGCCGTTCATGAGGTCCCGATCCGCCCCGGAGCGAGCACCGGCCGGAGTCCGCTGCCCGATCGATGTGCGGAGGGTGACATGGGGCGTTATGTGATCCGCCGTCTGCTCCAGATGATTCCGGTCTTCATCGGAGCCACGCTGCTGCTCTTCCTGATGGTGAACGTGATGGGGGACCCGATCGCGGGCCTCTGCGGCGACCGGCAGTGCGACCCGACGACGGCCGCCCAACTGCAGAAACAGTTCGGCCTGGACAAGCCGGTCTGGCAGCAGTACCTGACCTACATGGGCCATGTGTTCACCGGCGACTTCGGTACCGCCTTCAACGGACAGGAGGTCACCGAACTGATGGCGACCTCCTACCCGGTCACCCTGCGGCTGACCATCGTCGCGATCATCTTCGAGATCATCGTGGGCGTGACGCTCGGCGTCATCAGCGGGCTCCGGCGGGGCCGGGTCGTCGACAACTCGGTCCTGGTGGCGACGCTCGTCGTGATCGCGATCCCCACCTTCGTCACGGGTTACGTACTCCAGTACCTGCTCGGCGTGAAGTGGTCCGTCATCTCCCCGACGGTGTCCTCGGACGCGCCGTTCGACGAACTCATCCTGCCCGGACTGGTGCTCGCCTCGGTCTCGCTGGCCTACGTCACCCGCCTCACCAGGACGTCGATCGCCGAGAACTCCCGCGCCGACTACGTGCGCACGGCCGTGGCGAAGGGGCTGCCCAGACGTCGCGTCATCGTGCGCCACCTGCTGCGCAATTCGCTGATCCCCGTCGTCACCTTCATCGGTACGGACATCGGCGCGCTGATGGGCGGTGCGATCGTCACCGAGCGGATCTTCAACATCCACGGCGTCGGATACCAGATCTACCAGGGCATCCTGCGGCAGAACACCCAGACCGTGGTCGGCTTCGCCACCATCCTGGTGCTGGTCTTCCTCATCGCCAACCTGGTCGTCGACCTCCTGTACTCCGTACTCGACCCGAGGATCCGTTATGCCTGAACCTCAGCCCGAGCACCAGGACGCCATCGCCGGGACCGGTGCCGGCGGAGCGACGGACCTCGCCATGAGCGAGGGCACCACACTGGAGGGGACGCCGGGCGGCCCGGACGGCGGCGGGCCCCGGGAACGGGCGGGGAGCCTGTGGGCCGACGCCTGGCGCGACCTCAGGCGCAACCCCGTCTTCATCATCTCGTCCCTGATCATCGTCTTCCTGGTCCTCATCGCGATCTGGCCCTCGCTCATCGCGTCCGGCAATCCGCTCAAGTGCGATCTGGCCAAGGCACAGCAGGGCTCCCAGCCGGGCCACCCCATGGGGTTCAACGCGCAGGGCTGCGACGTCTACACCCGGGTCGTCTACGGCGCCAGGGCGTCCGTCACCGTCGGCGTCTGCGCCACCCTGGGCGTCGCGCTGCTCGGCGGGCTGCTCGGTGGGCTCGCGGGCTTCTTCGGCAGGGGCTGGGACGCGGTCCTCTCCCGCGTCACCGACATCTTCTTCGCCATTCCCGTGGTGCTGGGCGGCCTGGTCCTGCTGTCGGTGGTCACCAGCAACACCGTCTGGCCGGTCATCGGATTCATGGTGCTGCTCGGCTGGCCGCAGATCTCCAGGATCGCCCGCGGCGCGGTGATCACGGCGAAGCAGCACGACTACGTCCAGGCGGCGCGCGCCCTCGGCGCGTCCAACTCCCGGATGCTGCTGAGGCATGTCGCTCCCAACGCCGTGGCGCCCGTCATCGTGGTCGCCACCATCGCGCTGGGCACGTACATCGCGCTGGAGGCGACGCTCTCCTACCTCGGCGTCGGCCTGAAGCCCCCCACGGTCAGCTGGGGCATCGACATCTCGTCGGCCTCGCAGAACATCCGCAACGCCCCGCACATGCTCCTCTGGCCGGCCGGTGCGCTGGCGGTCACCGTGCTCGCGTTCATCATGCTCGGCGACGCGGTGCGCGACGCCCTCGACCCCAAGCTGCGCTGAGGAGTCCGCTGCCATGTTGCTCGAAGTGCGTGATCTGCATGTGGAGTTCCACACCCGGGACGGGGTCGCCAAGGCCGTCAACGGGGTCAACTACTCGGTGTCCGAGGGCGAGACGCTCGCCGTGCTCGGCGAGTCCGGCTCCGGCAAGTCGGTCACCGCACAGGCGATCATGGGCATCCTCGACATGCCGCCGGGAAAGATCAGCGGCGGCGAGATCCTCTTCAAGGACCGCGACCTGCTGAAGCTCAAGAGGGAGGAGCGCCGGAAGATCCGCGGCCAGGAGATGGCCATGATCTTCCAGGACGCGCTCTCCTCCCTCAACCCCGTGCTGACGGTGGGCGAGCAGCTCGGCGAGATGTTCGTGGTGCACCGGGGGGCGTCCCGCAAGGACGCGAAGGCCAAGGCCGTCGAGCTGATGGACCGGGTGCGCATCCCGGCCGCCAAGGAACGGGTCGGCAACTACCCGCACCAGTTCTCCGGCGGCATGCGCCAGCGCATCATGATCGCCATGGCGCTGGCCCTCGAGCCCTCGCTGATCATCGCGGACGAGCCCACCACCGCCCTCGACGTCACCGTCCAGGCCCAGGTGATGGACCTGCTCGCGGAGCTCCAGCGCGAACTGAACATGGGCCTGATCCTGATCACCCACGACCTCGGCGTCGTCGCGGACGTCGCGGACAAGATCGCCGTGATGTACGCGGGCCGGATCGTCGAGACCTCGCCGGTCCACGACATCTACCAGGCGCCCGCGCATCCGTACACCCAGGGCCTGCTCCGCTCGATCCCGCGCCTGGACCAGAAGGGCCGGGAGCTGTACGCGATCAAGGGCCTGCCGCCCAACCTGCTGCACATCCCGCCCGGCTGCGCCTTCAACCCGCGCTGCCCGATGGCCCAGGACGTCTGCCGCGTCGACGTACCGCCGCTGTTCGACGTGGCCGAGAACCGTCAGAGCGCCTGCTACTTCTGGAAGGAGACGCTCGATGCACGCTGATCACTCGGGGCGCAGGGAAGCGCGCCAGGAGGGCGAGGTGGCACGCGCCCTGCTGGCCAAGGCACGGGAGACGAGCGCCCAGGCGGGCAAGGACCCGATCCTGGAGGTGCGCGACCTCGTCAAGCACTACCCGCTGACCCGGGGCATCGTGTTCAAGAGGCAGATCGGGGCCGTCAAGGCGGTCGACGGGGTCTCCTTCGACCTGGCGGCGGGCGAGACGCTCGGCATCGTGGGCGAGTCCGGCTGCGGGAAGTCGACCGTCGCCCGGCTGCTCGTGCACCTGGAGGATCCGACGGCCGGAATGATCCGGTACAAGGGCGAGGACATCACCAAGCTGTCGGGCCGCGCACTGAAGGCGGTGCGCCGGAACATCCAGATGGTGTTCCAGGACCCGTACACCTCCCTCAACCCGCGGATGACGGTGGGTGACATCATCGGGGAGCCGTACGAGATCCACCCCGAGGTGGCCCCGAAGGGCGACCGCCGGCGCAAGGTCCAGGAGCTCCTGGACGTCGTCGGTCTCAACCCGGAGTACATCAACCGCTATCCGCACCAGTTCTCCGGCGGACAGCGCCAGCGCATCGGCATCGCCCGCGGCCTCGCGCTCAACCCCGAGATCATCGTCGCCGACGAACCGGTCTCGGCCCTCGACGTCTCCGTCCAGGCGCAGGTCGTCAACCTGCTGGACCGGCTCCAGTCGGAGTTCAACCTGAGCTACGTCTTCATCGCCCACGACCTGTCGATCGTCCGGCACATCTCCGACCGGGTCGGCGTCATGTACCTCGGCCGGTTCGCCGAGGTGGGCACGGACGAGGAGATCTACGAGCACCCCACGCACCCGTACACCCAGGCGCTGCTCTCCGCCGTGCCGGTGCCGGACCCGATGGCGCGCGAGTACCGCGAGCGGATCATCCTGCACGGCGACGTGCCCTCGCCCGCCAACCCGCCCTCCGGCTGCCGCTTCCGCACCCGCTGCTGGAAGGCACAGGAGCGGTGCGAGCTGGAGGTGCCGCTGCTGGCCGTCCCGGCGGTCTTCCGGCTGACGGACACCCCGGCCCGGCACGATTCGGCCTGCCACTTCGCGGAGGAGAAGCACCTGCTGCCGCCGGAGGGCGGGTCCGGCCCGGACGTGGAGAAGGTGGACAAGGAGGCCCGCAGGCCACCGTCGTCGCAGCAGCCGGACCAGGGGCACGGGACGCCGCCGGAGAGCGGCGACGAGGAGCCGCCGCCCGCCGGGAGCAGCCGGGCCGACTGACCCGGCGAACCGTTAGCGCCTGTATTGGGTTGTCCGGCAACGCTGCGAGCGGGCGCACCCAGCCCCGCTCCTTCTTCCGCGTGACAACCCAATACAGGCCTTAACGCACGGGCAACCCAGCCGTCTCACGTCCGATATACGGACCCGTCAGCATGGACGACGTACGGCCGTGCGGGTGCCGTGGACCGGCCGGGGGGCGCCAAGCCGCCCGGCCGGTCGCCCGACAGGACCGCGCGGGTCGCGGCCCCCTTGTCGGGAGCCCGGGGGCGGTGGAGTATCGCTCGGGTGATACTCACGCGGGGAGCAAGAGTCACCGGCGCCGTCCTGTGCGGTGTGCTCGCGGTGATCGTCGCGAGCTGGCTCGTACGGGACATCAGGGCGGCGGAGTTCGACCAGTTGTGGCGGTACTGGGCCGGGTTCCACGACGCCCGCCCGCACACGCTGCCCGCGACCACGGCCATGGACGCCGCCCTGCTCGTGGTGTACGCGGTCGCCGCCGTCGCCGCGCTCCGCTCCTCGGTCGCCGCCGCCGTGCTCGTCGCCACCGGAGTGGTCACCCTCGCCGTACGGCTGCCCGGACTCTGGAGCATCGGCAGCCGCGCGATGGAGCCGTCGTTCCCGGACGAGCTGCGCACCCGGGCGCTGATCTGTGCCTTCGCGGGCCTCGCGGCGGGCATCGCGCTGCTCATCACCGCCGGGGCCGGGCGCCGTCCGCCCGCCGACTCCTACGAGCAGTTGCCCACCCGGCCAGGACCGGGCGCCTCGGTCACCGCGTTCCTGCTGCTGTGCGCGGCCGCGGCGGTGCTGATCGCCTGGGAGGTCCGCCAGGTCGTGAAGTACCCGGAGATCTTCCCCGACTGGTACGTCGGCGGCCGGATCGTCCACGGGGTGATCGATCCGCCGCCGGGCTGGGGCACCGCGCTGACGGCCCTGCTCTGCCTCTTCGCGGGGGCGAGCGCACTCTTCCACGCCGTGCACTCAAGGCCGTTCGGTCTGGTGGCCGCCGCGCTGCTGCTGCCCGGCGGGGCGCTGGGCGTGGTCCGGATCGTGCGCTACGACCTGCTCGACCACTTCGGTTCGCTGCCGACCGAGACCCAGCTCATGCTGCTCAGCCGGCTCTTCGAGGCGTTCGCCGCCGTGGTGGTGCTGATCGCGCTGGCCCCCAGGGGCTTCGCCGACGTCCCCGGCCCGTACGGACCGGGGTACGGCTCCGGCTACGGCACCCCGGGATACGGGCAGCCGGAATGCGGCACCCCGGGATACGGAACACCGGGGTACGGCCCCGAGGCGCACCCCGGACAGGACGCCGGCCCGTACCCGGGGCAGCAGCCTCCCGCCCCGGGATACGGATACCCGCAGGGCGGCGGCTTCGGACCGCCCCCGCCCCCCTCCCAGCCGCCGCCGGGCTGGTAGGCACGACCTACGCCGGGCCCGCCAACGACCGCTTCAGGAAGTCCACCTGGAGCAGCAGCAGGTTCTCCGCCACCTTCTCCTGCGGGGTCATGTGGGTCACCCCGCTCAGCGGCAGCACCTCGTGCGGGCGCCCCGCGGCGAGCAGCGCCGACGACAGCCGCAGCGTGTGCGCGACCACCACGTTGTCGTCCGCGAGACCGTGCACGATCAGCATCGGCCGCTCCTGCTCGGCGGCGTGCGACAGTCCCTCGTCGGTGACCAGCGAGTTGTACGCGTACACCTCGGGCTGGGTGGCCGGGTCGCCCAGGTAGCGCTCCGTGTAATGGGTGTCGTAGAGCCGCTGATCGGTCACCGGGGCGCCCACGACCGCCGCGTGGAACACGTCGGGCCGCCGCAGCACGGCCATGCCCGCCAGGTAGCCGCCGTACGACCAGCCGCGGATGGCCACTCGCTCCAGGTCCAGCGGGAACCGCTCGGCGAGCGCGTGCAGCGCCTCGACCTGGTCGTCGAGGGTGAGGGTCAGGTCGTGCTTGACCGCCTTCTCCCAGCCGGGTGAACGGCCCGGGGTGCCCCGGCCGTCCGCGACGACCACGGCGAAACCCTGGTCCGCGAACCACTGCGAGGTGAGATGTGTGTTGTGGGTGGCGACCACCCGGCGGCCGTGCGGCCCGCCGTACGGATCCATCAGAACCGGAAGCGGACCATCCGATTCCTTGTATCCGGTGGGGAGCAGCACGGCGCACGGAATCCGCCGTGCGCCCCCTTCGGTGAACTGCGCCCGGACGGACAGCACCGGCCGCTCCGCGTGGTCCGCGACGGTGGCGATCCGCTTCCCGTCCCGGAGTACCTGAGCGGTCGCTCCCGGCCGGTCCGGGAAGGTGGAGAGCAGTACCGTCACCCCGCCCGCCCGGACCGCGGAATGCACGCCCACGCCCTCCGAGACCCGCTCCACGCCCAGCTCGTTGACCCGGTAGACATGGCTCTCGCCGATCTCCGGCACGGCCGCCCGCTCACCCGCCGTCGCCGTCACCAGGATGTCCGAGCCGCCGATGTCCAGGACCGACCGGATCTGCAACTGCGCCCCGGTCAGCGGCCGGTCGCCGGCCGCGAGGACCCGCGCCCCGCCCTCGTCCGCGATCCGTACGAGCCGCCCGTCCGGCGCCCACGCCGGCACCCCCGGGAACAGGTCCAGCCAGACCGGGTCCTCGTCGACGTGCACCGTCCGGGTCGTGCCGGTCTCCGGGTCCACCGCGAGATGGAGCTGGCTCTGCTGGTCACGGGCCTGCACGAGCAGCAGCGGCGCCCCGTCCGACGACCAGTGCACCCCCGCCAGATACGGGAACCGGGCCCGGTCCCACACCACTTCGGTGCGCTCCCCGGCCAGGTCCACCACGAAGAGCTGGACCACGGCGTTGGGCGTCCCGGCCGCCGGGTACGCGATCTCGGCCGGCTTGCGCTCCGGGTGTGCCGGGTCGGCGATCCACCACCGCCGCACCGGGCTGTCGTCGACCCGGGCGACGAGCAGCCGGTCCGACTCGGGCGACCACCAGAAGCCCCGCGAGCGCTGCATCTCCTCGGCCGCGATGAACTCCGCGAGGCCGTAGGACACCTGTGCGTCCTCGGGCTCCGCGAGCGCCCTGTCGTCCTCGCCGCCGGCGCCCACGACGCGCAGCGCCCCCTTGGACACGTATGCGATGTGTCGTCCGTTCGGGGAGGGGCGCGGATCGATCACCGGACCGGGCACGGGCAGCGCGCGCGCCCCTCCCGCCCGCAGGTCCGCGACGTACACCTTCCCCGAGAGCGCGAACGCCGCCAACTCGGCCGCCGCGTCCACCGCGTAGCCCACGACCCCGGACGACCCCTCGCGGCTCCGCTCGCGCCGGGCCCGCTCCTGCACCGACAGCCGCTCGGCCGAACCGCCCAGCAGCACCGCCGGATCGGCCACCACCCGCTCCCGCGGTGCCCCGTCGCCGGCCAGGTCCAGCACCCAGAGCCGGCCCGACCGGTCGGTGCCCGAGCCCGAGCGCAGGAAGATCACCCGCTCACCATCGGGTGACACGGTGAACGCGCGGGGTGCGCCCAGGGTGAAGCGCATCGTCCGGGCCAACTGGAGCGGAAAGGTGATCTCTGACGAAGTCATGTGCCGAACCTATCGGCCGCCCCTCGCCCGTGCGCCCCTCGTGCTGCTGTGCCCCGATCAATGCCTTGCCACAGATAGTTATGATCCGTAGCGCTCGGTGGGTATGAACCTGCTGGCTCCATGCGTGCTGCCCGTCCCGACCCCACTGATGGAGGTGAACCGCCGTGGCACTCTCGATTTCGGCGGTGGTGCTGCTGGCGATCGTCGTCTTCCTGCTGGTCCGGAAGTCCGGACTGAAGGGCGGACATGCGGTGGTCTGCATGCTGCTCGGTTTCTATCTCGCCAGCTCGTCCATCGCGCCCACGATCTCCGAGGTGACGACGAACGTGGCGGGCATGATCGGAGGGCTCAAATTCTGACAGCGGCAACCGTCCGCGGTTCGTCGGCGCCCGGCGCGCGGGCGCCGTCGGCCATCGGGGCCGTCGGCTCGTAGGGTGGTCCCCATGACGGACCTTCCCGCCCGGCGTCTGCTCCTGGTGCACGCGCACCCCGACGACGAGTCGATCAACAACGGCGCCACCATGGCCAGATATGCGGCCGACGGCGCCCTGGTCACCCTGGTGACCTGCACGCTCGGCGAGGAGGGCGAGATCATCCCGCCCGAGCTCGCGCACCTCGCGGCCGACCGGGACGACTCCCTGGGCCCCTGGCGGCAGGGTGAACTCGCGGCGGCGATGAAGGCGCTGGGGGTCACCGACCACCGCTTCCTCGGCGGCCCCGGCCGGTTCCGCGACTCCGGAATGATGGGCGCCGAGCAGAACGACCGCCCCGGCGCCTTCTGGTCCGCCGACGTGGACGAGGCCGCCGGGTGCCTCGTGGAGGTGATCCGCTCGGTCCGCCCCCAGGTCCTGGTCACCTACGACCCCGACGGGGGCTACGGGCACCCCGACCACATCCAGGCGCACCGCGTCGCCACACGGGCCGCCGAACTGGCCGCCGACCCCGCCTGCCGCGCGGGCTCCGGCGCCCCGCACCGGATCGCCAAGATCTACTGGAACCGGGTGCCGCGCACGGTCGCCGAGGAAACCTTCGCGCACCTGCGGGCCACCGCCCCCGACGCCTTCCCGGGCATCGCCGCGATCGACGACGTACCCGGTGTGGTGAACGACACCCTGATCACCACCGAGATCGACGGCACCCGCCACGCGGAGGCCAAGACCGCGGCGATGCGGGCGCACGCCACCCAGATCGCGCTGAGCGGCCCCTTCTTCGCCCTGTCCAACGATCTGGGCCAGCCCGTCCTCACCACCGAGTACTACGAGTTGGTGAGCGGCACCCCGGGCGCCGCGCCGGGGACGCGGGAACACGATCTCTTCGCCGGTGTGACGGGAGCGGACCAGTGAGCAGCAGGCAGCGGGCCGCACGGACCAACGCACCTCCGAGGGACATTCCGGCCACCGGTATGGCCGCTCCCCTCAACCCCCGCCGGATCGCCGCCCTGCTGGGCCTCGCGGTCCTCGGCGCGGCCGTCGGGATCGCCGGGACACTGGTCCAAGCCGCCTGGTTCCCGGGCGGATTGCTGCTCACGCTGCTCGCGGCCGGCGGTCTCTTCTACGGCGGCCGCGTCCTCATGGGTACACAGCCCGGCGCCCTGGCACCCGCCGCGGGGTGGCTGGTTTCGGTCATTGTTCTGCTGGGCGGACGCCCTGAAGGCGACTATGTCTTCGGTGATGAACTGGGCCTCGCCCTCTTCATGCTGGGCGGGATGGTCGTCGCTGTGATCTGTGCCACCATGTCGCGGGCACCCCGACCGGGTGCCGACAGCGGCCGGCCTGGCAAGTAATGTGCCACGTCCGATCCCGTAATGCCCCTTGTCCGTCCGGGGGGTGCGCAGTCGTTTCCCCCGGTCGCGGGGTGTCTGTCGGCCGCGGCCAGTAAGGTGGTTCGCGCGCCGAGCCGTCCCCTGCCCTGCGGCATGGGGGAGAGTACGGGCGGCGGAGCCAATCGGGAGAACCTGCTTTGAGTCGTGAAACTGACAGTTCGTCCTCCGGGCCCCAGAGCCGCGGGGGAGCCGCGTACCCCTCGGGTACGCCGCCGTACGGATCACGCCAGTATCCGTCGCTGCACCCTTCGCAGGATGCCCCGGAGGAGACCCCGGAGCCTGCGGATCCGCCCCAGCCCGAAGAGCCGAGGACGGAGACGACGCTGACGACGCGTATCCGGATCAACATCCCCGGCTCGCGTCCCATCCCGCCGGTTGTCATGCGTACGCCCATGAGCGACGCGGACGCCGGCCCCGGCAACGAGCGCACCGGCAGCATCCCGCGTCCGGGCCCCGCCGCGTCGTCCAACGGTGCGCAGGGGATTCCCGCCGCACCGCGGTCCGAGGCCAGGGACGGGTCCGCCCCCGCGGCGGAGCCCGCTGCCGAGAAGCCGGCCCGGGAGAAGAGCGGCAGCGACTGGTTCGCGCCGCGCAAGGCCCCCGCCGGCGGCCCGGCCGACACGTCCGCGAACGGTTCGACGGGCAAGCCGTCGTCCGGCGACGGTACGAACGGTGCGGGTTTCTCCGCCACCGGTCCGGGGGGTGGTACGAACGGTGCGGGTTTCTCCGCCACCGGTCCGGGGGGTGGTACGAATGGTGCGGGCTTCTCCGCCACCGGTCCGGGGGGTGGTACGAACGGTGCGGGTTTCTCCGCCACCGGTCCGGGGGGTGGTACGAACGGTGCGGGTTTCTCCGCCACCGGCCCCGGCGGCCGGGCGGACGGTCCGGGAGCCGGCCGGGTCACCCCGCCCACCGGCCCGCGCACCGATCTGCCGTACTTCTCGGACGGCCCGCAGCGAGCGGGCGAGCCGGGCGCGCCCGGCCCCGACGAGTCCGGCGCGGACGGCCCCGGCGGGCCGCGCGCCACGCCGAACCTCGGTATCCGCCCGCCGGGCCCGTCCGGACCCACCACGGGACCGGCCGGCGGCACCTCCCCGCTCACCCCGAACCTCGACGGACCGGGCCCCTTCGGCTCGGGACCGGGCGGACCGGGCGGACCGCAGGCCCCCGGTGGCGTACCGCCGCGGATGTCCGACGACACCGCGATCCTCACGCCGCAGTTCCCGGCCCCCGGCTCGGGCTCCGGCCCCGGCTCGGGGGACAACGTCTCCGGTGACACGCTGACCAGCGGCATCCCCGTGGTGCCGTCCGAGCGCCGCAACCCGGGGTCCCCGTCGCCGTTCCAGGGTCCCGATCTCACCCCGCGGATCCCGGACAACCCGATGGGCACCGGACCGGCCGGCCCGGGCGGGTTCGCCGCCCAGACGCCCGAGCCCGCCGCGCGCACCGCTGCGGAGCCCGCATCGGCGAAGGCCCCGGCGAAGAAGGGCCGTTCGAAGCTGGTCCTGCTCTGCGTGGCCGCCGTCTGCCTGCTCGGGGTCGCGTACGGCGCCGGGCTGCTGATGAACCACTCCGACGTCCCCAAGGGCACCACCGTCCTCGGCGTCGACATCGGCGGCGGCACGAAGGAGGACGGTGTCGAGAAGCTGGACGCCGCTCTCGGTGAGCGGGCCAAGGCCCCGCTCCAGCTGAGCGTGGACGGCAAGGAGACGAAGCTCGCACCGGACAAGGCCGGACTCGCCCTGGACAGCCAGGCGACCGTGCGCTCCGCGGCGGGCAGCGACTACAACCCGGTCTCCGTCATCGGCTCCCTCTTCGGCGGCAAGCGTGACATCGACCCGGTGATCCCCGTCGACACGGAGAAGCTCGGGGTCGCACTGACCGACCTGGCGGGTGCCTCCGGCTCGGCCGGCGACGGCGCGATCAAGTTCGTACCGGGCAAGGCTGTCCCCGTACCGGGCAAGGCGGGCAAGGCGCTCGACGTCAACCAGTCGATGGGCTCGGTCCGGGACGCCTACCGCGCCCAGGTGGAGACGGGCAGGGCGGCCACCGTCGAACTGCCGGTCACCACCCGCGAGCCCACCATCGGCCAGGCCGAGCTGGACCGGGCGATGAAGGCCTTCGCGGAGCCCGCGATGTCCGGCCTGATCACCATCAAGGCCGGGCCCAAGCTGATCCAGTTCGGGCCGGACAGGTCGCTGCCGAAGATCCTCTCGATGGCGGCGGTCGACGGCAAGCTCGTCGACCAGTACGACAAGAAGGCCATCGACACCCTCTGCGAAGGCGTCTTCGACGGCATCATGATCACCAAGAGCGACGGTACGAAGCACCAGCTCAGCGCGGACGACGTGGCCCTCGCCATGAAGGGCGCGCTGGTGGGCCGGACCCCCGCCGAGCGGACCGTCACGATCGACCTCGGCGGCAACGGCTGACACCGCCCCGCACAGCACCACAAGCGCAGCACGCACGAAACACAGCACCACCAAGCGCAGCACAGCACGACAGAGGCACCGCCCCCGGACCGGACCCCCGGCCGGGGGCGGTGCCGTCTCCGGCCGTCCCTGAGGTCCCCGGCACACGGCGCCGCCGCGGCGGCCGTCACACGTACGGCATGACATCTGTCATGCCGGATTCACGACCCGTGACCCTGCCGGGCGCGCACCCCGTTCCGCCAGGCTGGACCCATGACAACGACAGCTCCCGAAGTCACCGAGGCGAAGACCGCCGTGGTCAGCTTCGACCGGGTCAGCAAGGCTTACGGCGAGGTGCGTGCGGTGGACGGGCTCACTCTCGACCTGCACCCCGGCGAGACCGTGGCGCTCCTCGGACCCAACGGCGCGGGCAAGTCCTCCGCCCTCGATCTCCTGCTCGGCCTGCGCACGGCCGACTCCGGGACGGTCCGTCTCTTCGGTACGACCCCGCAGGCGGCCATCGCGGCCGGCCGCGTGGGCGCGATGCTGCAGACCGGCGGCCTGATGGAGGACGTCACGGTCGAGGAACTGGTCGGACTCGTCTGCGATCTGCACCCCAGGCCCTACCCGGTGACCGAGGTGCTGGCGCGGGCCGGTATCGCGTCGATCGCCGGCCGCATGGTCAACAAGCTCTCGGGCGGGCAGGAGCAGCGCGTACGGTTCGCGCTCGCCACCGCCGGGGCCAACGACCTGATCGTGCTCGACGAGCCGACCACCGGGATGGACGTCACCGCCCGGAAGGCCTTCTGGGCCACCATGCGTGAGCAGGCCGACCAGGGCCGGACCGTCCTGTTCGCCACCCACTACCTCGAAGAGGCCGACGCCATCGCCGACCGCGTGCTCGTCCTGCACAAGGGCCGGATCCTCGCCGACGGCACCGCGGCCGAGATCAAGGCCAGGGCAGGAGCCCGCCGGATCTCCTTCGAGCTGGAGGGCCCGCTCGACGAAGAGGCCCTGCGCGCCCTGCCGTTCCTCTCCACGCTCGACATCACCGGCCGCCGGGTCCGTATCCAGTCGCACAACGCCGACGCGACCGTGCACGCCGTCTACGGCCTCGGCCTCTACCCGCGCGAGCTCGAAGTCGCGGGGCTCGGACTGGAGCAGGCCTTCGTCGCCATCACCGAGGCCGAGGAGGCCAGGACCGCATGCTGAATTTCCTCTCGTGGTCGCTGATCAGGCTCGAAGTGACCCGCACCCTGCGGAACAAGAAGTTCATGTTCTTCTCGATCATCTATCCGTCGGTGCTCTACGTGCTGATCTCCAGCACCCAGAACACCACCGACAAGGTGCCGCACACCGATCTGACCCTCCAGTCCTTCTTCATGGTCTCGATGGCTTCCTTCGGCGCGCTGACCGCCGTCCTGATGGGCAACAGCGAGCGCATCGCCAAGGAGCGTGAGAAGGGCTGGGTCCGCCAGCTCCGGCTGACCGCGCTGCCCAGCCGCGGCTACGTCCTGGCCAAGATCGCCAGTGCCGCGATCGTCACCCTGCCCTGCATCGTGGTCGTCTTCCTCGTCGCCGCGTCCGCCAAGCACGTACGGTTCGACCTCTGGCAGTGGCTGGCCCTGACGGGCCTCATCTGGGCCGGTTCGCTGGTCTTCGCCGCCCTCGGGGTCGCCCTCGGCTACGTCGCCAGCGGTGACGCGGTCCGCCCGATCACCATGATCATCTACTTCGTGCTCTCGATCCTCGGCGGCCTGTGGATGCCCACCTCGACCTTCCCGCAGTGGATCCAGAACATCTCCGAGTGGCTGCCCACCCACGCGTACGCTGCACTCGGCCAGGCCGTCGAGATGGGCGGCGCGCCGCACGGCAAGGACATCGCCATCCTCTGCGTCTACTTCCTGCTCTTCGCGGGCGGTGCGGCCTGGCTCTACCGGAAGGACACCCTGAAGGCGTGAAGGTAGAAGACGAGATGTCCGTGGGCATCGGGCGCCCGCCGGGTGATCGCAGACAGGTGGGGATCAAGAGCCTCTGGATCGGCGTCTGGCTCGCCTTCATGAGCGCGCCGATCAAGGACCTCGTCGACGGTGACCACACCCCGTGGGCGACCGTGCTCGGCGCCCTCGGACTGGTGGTCTTCGTCGGCTGCTATCTGGTCCTCGTCTTCCGTCCCTCGCCGAAGATGCTCAGCCCGGTACAGGTCCGGGTCGTGCTCGCCTTCCTCAGCGCCCTCGCCGTCACGCTGTCCCTGACGCTCGGCAGCCCGTGGCTGGTCCTGTTCGTGTACGTCTCGGTCTGCGCGGGGGCCGCGCTGCCCCTGCGGACCGCCCGTTGGCTGATCCCCGTCGCCGCTGCCGTGCTTGTCGCCATCGGCCTGGCCGGTGACCACTCCCGCGAGATCATCACGGCGCTGGTCTTCCCGGCGCTGCTCGGAGGTTTCTCGATGACCGGCATCCGGCAGATGATCCTCACCACCATCCAGCTCCGCGAGGCCCGCGCCACCGTCGCCCAGCTCGCTGCCAACGAGGAACGGCTGCGACTGGCCCGGGATCTGCACGATCTGCTCGGCCACTCCCTCTCCCTGATCACCCTCAAGAGCGAACTGGCCGGGCGGATGCTCCCCGACCACCCGGATCAGGCGGCCGCGCAGGTCGCCGACATCGAACGGGTCAGCCGGCAGGCCCTGGTGGACGTGCGCAGCGCTGTCACCGGCTACCGCCGGCCGACCCTCCCCGGCGAACTGGCCGGTGCCCGCACCGCGCTGGCCGCCGCCGGAATCACGGCCGACATTCCGGCCGAGCCGCCCGAGCACCTCCCCGAGAAGCAGGAGGAGGTGCTCGCCTGGGCGCTGCGGGAAGCCGTCACCAACGTCGTACGCCACAGCGGCGCCCCGAACTGCACGGTCACCCTCGCCCCGCGCCAGACTCTGGACGGGCGGGTCCTCGAACTCACCGTCGCCGACGACGGCCGCGGCGCCTCCGGTACGACGCCCGGCAACGGCCTCACCGGCATCGCCGAGCGCCTCGCCACGGTCGACGGGACGCTGACCACCCGGGCCACCAACTCCCGTTCCGGGAGAGGCTTCACCATCGCCCTCAACGTGCCGCTCGAATCCGGCCTAGGATCCGGGGAATGAGCATGATCAGACTCCTCCTCGCCGAGGACCAGTCCATGGTGCGCGAAGCCCTGGCGGCGCTCCTCGGCCTGGAACCCGACATCGAGGTCGTCGCGCAGGTCGCCCGCGGTGACGAGGTGCTGGCCGCGGCCAGGGAACACGAGGTCGACGTGGCCCTCCTGGACATCGAGATGCCCGGCATGACGGGCATCGACGCGGCGGCCGAGCTGCACCGAGAACTCCCGGACGTCAAGGTCGTCGTCGTCACCACCTTCGGCCGCCCCGGCTACCTCCGCCGTGCGATGGAGTCGGGCGCCGACGCGTTCCTGGTGAAGGACGCCCCGGCGTCCCAGCTCGCCGAAGCGGTACGCAAGGTGCTCACCGGCGAGCGCGTCATCGACCCGACCCTCGCGGCCGCCGCACTCGCCGACGGGGCCAGCCCGCTGACCGACCGGGAGCGCGAGGTGCTGCGCACGGCGGCGGACGGTTCGACCAATGCGGAGATCGCCGCGGTGCTGTACCTGTCCCAGGGCACGGTCCGCAACTACCTCTCGATGGCGATCCAGAAGATGGCGGCGCGCAATCGGGCGGAGGCGGTCCGGATGGCGCGGGAGAAGGGCTGGCTGTAGCGGGGAGTTCCGGGGAGTGGGGCAGTACGGGTGTGCCGGGAACGGAGGCTCCGTCCTGGAGCCGTCCGGGGCTCCGCACCCCCTCCCGGACCCCGCATCTCAATCACCGGCGGGGCTCGGACCGCCCGGGGTCACCAGTCCCGCCTCGTAGGCGATGATGACCAGCTGCACCCGGTCCCGCGCGTCGAGCTTCGCGAGCAGCCGGGTCAGATAGGTCTTCGCGGTGGCGACACTGATGAACAGCCGCTCCGCGATCTCCGCGTTGGACAGCCCGCAGCCGACCAGCACCAGCACCTCGCGCTCCCGCTCGGTGATCGCGGTGAGCGGCCGCCGCGGCGACGCGGAGGCGGGGCGGCCCGCGAACTCCTTGATCAGCCGCCGGGTGACGCTCGGGGCGATCAGGGCGTCCCCGGCCGCCACCACCCGGACCGCCGCCAGAATGTCGTCCAGCGCCATGTCCTTGACCAGGAATCCGGCCGCACCGGCGCGCAGCGCCCCGTAGACGTAGTCGTCGTCGTCGAATGTCGTCAGGACCAGCACATGCGCGGTACCGGTCTCCGCGGCGATCCGCTCGGTGGCCTCGATGCCGTTCAGCCCCGGCATCCGGATGTCCATCACGACGACATCGGGGGCCAGTTGCCCGGTCAGCCGCACCGCCTCGTCGCCTGTCCCGGCCTCGCCCACCACCTCCAGGTCGGGGATGTCGGCGATGACCATGCGCAGCGCGGCCCGCACCAGCGGCTGGTCGTCGGCGAGCAGCACCCGGACCGGGGCCGGGGCCGTTCCGTCCCGGTCGCTCATGCCGCTTCCTTCCCGGGCACCGGCAGCCGGGCCGTCACCCGGAAGCCGCCCTCCGGGCGCGGGGCGGCGGTGAACTCGCCGTGCAGCAGGGCGACGCGCTCGCGCATACCGATCAGCCCGAACCCGGTGTCCGCGGCCTTGCCGGGGCCCCGGCCTCGGTCCGCGACCTCGATGCCGAGCTCCTCGGGGCCGTACTCGACGGACACCCGGCAGGAGCCGGTCGCGGCGTGCCGGACCACGTTGGTCACCGACTCCTGGATGATGCGGAACGCCGACAGGTCGATGTCCGGGGGCAGCGGCCGCCGTTCACCCCGCCACCGCACCTCGACCCGGACCCCGGCCGCGGTGGTGGCCCGCGCCAGCCGGTCGACGTCCGCCAGCCCCTCCGCGGGGTGCAGCGGCGCCGCCTCCCGCTCCGGACCCTCGGGCACCGGCCCGTCCCGCCGCAGCGCACCGAGCATCCGGCGCAGCCCCGACAGCGTCTCCCGGCCCGCTGTCTCCACCGCGCTCATCGCCTCGCGGGCGGCCTCCGGCTGGGTGTGCACGACCCGGGCCGCCGCACCCGCCTGGAGGGCGATGATGCCGACGCTGTGCGCGACCATGTCGTGCATCTCGCGGGCGATGCGCAGCCGTTCGGCGATGACCGCCTGTTCGGCGGCCCGTGCGGCCAGACTCTCGCCGTGCCGGCGGGTTTCGTACGCCGAGCCGCCCACCAGCCAGGCGACGACCGCGGTCAGGGCGACGACCAGCTCCGCCGACGTACCGACGCCCCACCCGGACAGCAGCCGGACGGTCAGGAAGCCGGCAAGGACGCCGAGTGCCATCAGGAGGGCGACGAGACCGGTCCGGCGCGATCGGGTCGCGGCGATGAAGTACAGCGCCACATCGGCGGCCAGGAACTGGGCGAGCGGAATCTCCCCCACGCTCAGCGAGAACGTGGCGAGCGTGGCGGCACCCAGCACCAGCGCCAGGCCGCTCAGCGGACGCCGCTCCATCACCACGCAGCCGCCCGCCGCCAGGGCGGTGGCGAGCAGCTGGGTCAGCAGACCGTCCCACCGGTAGAGCAGCATCCCGGGCCGGACGGAAGGTTCGAACTCCCCGGGCAGCCGCACCCGCACGAGGAAGGTGAGCAGCACGCCCGCGTACCAGGCGACCCCCACCCACCAACCCGGCGGTACGCGCTTGAGCAGGGGAACGGAGGGTGAGTGGGACATGCGCCGATCGTAACCACCGCCCCCCGGTCCGGCATCGGACCACGGTTGTACACCCACGGTCGACACCCGGCTCCGGCAGGTGTCAGCGGCGGTCCGATGACGAACGGGGTCGGCGGGCGGCACCGTTGGGACCGTGATCGAAGTCAACGGACTGACCAAGCGATACGGCGCCGCCACCGCCGTCAAAGACCTCACGTTCACCGTACGGCCGGGCGAGGTGACCGGCTTCCTCGGACCCAACGGGGCCGGCAAGACCACCACCCTGCGGATGCTCCTGGGCCTGGTCGAGCCCACCGCCGGAACGGCCGCCCTCCGGGGCCGGCCGTTCCGCGACCACCCGCGCGGACTGCGCCACGTCGGCGCCCTCCTCGACGCGGGCGACGTCCACGGCGGCCGCACCGCCCGCGCCCACCTCGCCATGCTGGCCCGGAGCAACGGCATTCCGCGCGCCCGGGTGGACCACCTGCTCCAGGAGGTGGGCCTCGCCGGGGCCGGCCGCCGTCGCATCGGCGGCTTCTCGCTCGGGATGCGCCAGCGGCTCGGCATAGCCACCGCATTGCTCGGCGACCCCCCGGTGCTGCTCTTCGACGAACCGCTCAACGGCCTCGACCCGGAAGGCGTGCTCTGGGTCCGCGGGCTCTTCCGGCGGCTCGCCGGCGAGGGCCGCACGGTGTTCGTCTCCAGCCACCTGATGACCGAGATGGAGCACACCGCCGACCGGCTCGTTGTCATCGGCCGCGGCGAACTCATAGCCGCCCAGAGCCTGTCCGCGTTCGCAGCCCGGGGCACCCGGCTGAGCGTGACCGTGGGCACGCCCCACACCGCCGCCCTCACCCCGCTGCTCACCGCCGAGGGCGCCTCGGTGGTCCCGGACGGCGACCGGCTCACGGTGACCGGCCTGACCGCCGCCCGGATCGGTGAACTCGCCTTCCGGCACCGCGTCCAGCTGCAAGAACTCACCACACTCAGCGCTTCGTTGGAGGAGGCGTTCATGGAACTCACCGCAGACAGCGTCGAATACCTCGCAGGAGACCCCCGATGACCACGGCGACGACCGTACCCGCAGGCCGCGTCACCGATGAGGAGCCCCGCGCCCGCTTCGGTGACCTGCTGGCCGCCGAGTGGCTCAAGATGTGGTCGCTGCGCTCGACCCCCTGGCTGTACGTGATCACCGCGCTGGCCGTCATCGCGTTCAACGCCGGTACGGCGTACGACCACTACAAGTACTGGTACGAGTACGACGGACAGAGCCGCACCTCGTTCATCGCCAACGGCATTCCGCTCGTCGACGCCTTCACCGCGAACTCCGCCATGGTGCTGGTCCTGGCCCTGGCCGCGATCGGCGCCGTGTCGGTCACCGGCGAGTACGGCACCGGCCTGATCCGCACCACGTTCACCGCCGTCCCGGCCCGGCGCCCGGTGATGGCCGCCAAGGTGCTCGTCCTCGCCTCGGTGACCACCGTCTTCGGGGCGCTCGTCGCCGCCGCCTCGTTCGCCTCGACCCAGGCGATACTCGCCGGCCGGAACGCCTCGGTCTCCCTCGACCACCCGGACGCCCTGCGCGTCATCGTGGCCTCCGCGCTGCTGGCCCCGGTGGCCGCGCTCGCCGGCCTCGCGATCGGCACGGCGATCCGCCACACCGGGGGCTCCGTCGTCGCCTGCGTGGTGGTGCTGCTCCTGCTCCCTGTGGTCCTGAGCGCACGCCGTCATCCGACGGCGGTGCTCCTGCACACCCTGCCCTTCAGCGCGTGGGACCGGCTGACGAGCACGGACATGCAGCGCTCCAACGAACTCTTCCCGTGGACGACCGCCGGGGCCTGGACGGTCTACGCTCTCTGGGCGGTGGCGGCAGGCGCGGTGACGGTGTTCGCGGCGCACCGCCGGGACCACTGACCACGGGCGACCGCGCGGCAGACCCACTCCGCCCGACTCCTCAACCCGCCTTCCCTGCAAGTAATTTCAGAAACATGCTGGAAATTCTTGCGTGACCTCTTGACGTGTTCATCACTGGAACGGCAGGCTCCGAACTCCCCCCACGGTGGCCAGGCGCGTGGCTGCCCACGCCGGGTACGGGCTCCGCCCGTACCCGCGACCGAAGGAGCCGCAGATGAGTTCCCGCGCCGCTCGCGCGACCCTGGCCGGACTGCTCGCAGCCGCCGGTATCACTGCCCTCGCCCCCTGGACCTCCCAGGCGACCCCACCGGGCGACAAGACCGTCACCGCCACCCTGTTCGAGTGGAAGTACGACGCGGTGGCCCAGGCCTGTACGGACTCGCTCGGTCCGGCCGGCTACGGCTACGTCGAGGTCTCGCCCGCCTCCGAGCACATCCAGGGCGACCAGTGGTGGACCTCGTACCAGCCGGTCAGCTACAAGATCGCCGGACGCCTCGGTGACCGCGACGCCTTCGCGTCGATGGTGGAGAGCTGCCACTCGGCCGGGGTGAAGGTCGTCGCGGACGCCGTCATCAACCACATGTCGTCAGGTTCCGGCACCGGGACCGGCGGCACGGAGTACTCGAAGTACGACTACCCCGGGTACTTCCAGGACCAGGACTTCCATGCCTGCCGCAAGGACATCAGCAACTACGGCGACCGCAACGACGTCCAGACCTGCGAGCTGGTCGGCCTGGCAGACCTCGACACCGGCAGCGACGCCGTCCGTTCGACGATCGCCGGCTACCTCTCCGACCTGCGCACCATGGGTGTCGACGGCTTCCGCATCGACGCCGCCAAGCACATGGCGGCCGATGACATCGCCGCCATCAAGGGCAAGATGGCAGACCCGGGCTTCTGGGTCACCGAGGTCATCTACGGCGGCGGCGAGGCCGTGCAGCCCGACGAGTACACGGGCGTGGGCGACGTCGACGAGTTCCGCTACGGCGGCCACCTCAAGAGCGCGTTCCAGGGCGGCGGCGTCACCGGCCTGAAGAGCATCGCGGACGGCAAGCTGGCGAGCGCGAATGCCCGTACGTTCGTGGACAACTGGGACACCGAGCGCAACGGCTCCACGCTGACGTACAAGGACGGCGCGGCCTACACCCTGGCCAATGTCTTCATGCTGGCCTCGCCCTACGGCTCCCCGAACGTCTTCTCCGGCTACGAGTGGTCGGACAAGGACGCCGGCCCGCCGAACGGCGGCGCGGCCGCCTGCGGCGGCGACGGCTGGACCTGCACCCACGCGCAGACGGCGATCACCGGCATGGTCGGCTTCCACAACGCCACCGAGGGCGCCGAGCTGACCGACTGGTGGGACAACGGTTCCTCCGCCCTCGCCTTCGGCCGCGGCGACAAGGGCTTCGTAGCCATCAACAACGGCGACGACACCCTCCAGGAGACGTTCACCACCTCGCTCCCGGCAGGCACTTACTGCAACGTGGCCCAGGCCTCCCCGGACGCCTGCGACGGCAACACCGTGCAAGTCGGTGACGATGGCACCGTGACGGCCGCCGTCCCGGCGAAGGGCGCGCTGGCCCTGCACGCCTGAGCCACGCGGACAGCGGACAACGGACAGCGAACCGCCCGGACGGCAGGGTCCGAGACCCTGCCGTCCGGGCGGAACGCTCAGCGGACACGCCCTAGAGGGCGGCCGTGGTCCGCTCGCCGCTCGCGCTTCCGGCCAGCCACTGCGACCACGACAGGTTGAAGGAGGCGTAGCCGTTGTCGGCCGACGCCTTGGCGCGCGGGGAGCCGGTGACCGTGACGGGGTCGCCCTGCTTGACCTGGCCGTAGAACCACTTCGCGTCGGAGAGCGAGAGGTGGACACAGCCGTGCGAGCCGAGAGCGCTGCCGCTGCCCGGGTTGGTGTCACCGGTGGAGAAGTGGACGTAGGTGCCCGACTGGGTGAGGTGGATGTCCCAGGGCAGGGTCAGGTCGTAGTAGTTCGCATCGCCCTTGTTGCAGCTGATGCCGACGCTGCAGGAGGTCATGTGGACCTTCTCCTGCTTGTCGATCACCGCCATCGTGCCGTTCCACGTCGGGTACTCGGCGCTGCCCGCGTTGATGGAGAGCGTGCGCACCGGGGCGCCGTTACGGGTGACCTTCATGGTGTGGGCGGTGACCGAGGCGTCGGCCCGGACGTCGTCCCCGATGGTGAAGGAGTGGGTGTAGGGGTGGGTGCCGTAGCGGCCGCTGCCGTTGGAGACGTACTTCAGATCGGCGTCGAGCCGCACCTTGGTGCCGGACTTCCAGTACTCCTGCGGACGCCAGTCGACCCGCTTGTCGCCCATCCAGTGCCAGGCACCCGCGGTGGGCACCGAGGCGGAGACCTTGAGGTGCTTCTCGATGTTCTTGTGGGCCGAGGCGGCGACCGGGTTGGTGAAGACCACGGAGATGGGCATGGCGACGCCGACGGTCGCCTTGTCGAGCGGCGCGATCGAGTCCAGCAGCATCGGCGGACCCGTGGGGTGCGTGGGTGACGGGTGGGCACTCGCGGAGGCACTCGCTCCGCCCTTCCCGCTGTCGCCGGCACTGTCCGAGGCCGACGACTTGCCGCCGCACGCGCTCGTGCCCGCCAGTACCGCACTCACCAGCAACGCGATCCCTATAACGCCCTTGCCCCGCCGCATGTCCTGCTCCACTCGCGTCACTACTTCAAGGATTCAACATTTATAGAGACATGGAGCCGGGCGGAGCGGTTGCGGGCGGCGCGTAAAGCGCGTGCCAAGTTCGCGGTCCCGCGCACACGAAGGGCCGGACCGCCTGTCGGCGGCCCGGCCCTTCGCACGGCTTGCCTTCCTACGGGAAGGACACCACCTGGGACGGGACGGTGTCCGTTCCCGACGTGGGTGATCCGGTGTTGTTGATGACGTGTTCGTACTGGCCCTGGCCGCCGAGGGAGACGACGAGCAGGTCGTGGAACTTCACTCCGGGCTTCACCGGTGCTTCGAAGCCGTGGTCCTGGCGGATCGTCGGGTCCACGTTGAAGTAGCAGTAGCTGCCAAGGCCCCAGCCCTCGTGGGTGGTCACCGAGTCGTCGACCTTGTAGGCCGCGAACCCCTTGGTGTCACCGTTCTGGACGGCGGCCTGGTTGGGGGCGTCGTACGCCTTCTCGTTCTGGAAGAAGATCGTCTTGCCGTTCTCGCCGGACCAGCGCACGTCGTACTTGTTGAAGTGCTCGACGAACAGTCCGGTCGCCAGGACGTTGTCGCCGTTGACCTGGAGGCCGTAGTCGGAACGGTTGGTGTCCCAGCCGACGCCCTCGCCGTGGTCCGCGCGCCACAGCCAGGTGTGGTCGATGATCGTGTCGTTGCTGTTGATCACCATGCCGGTGGTGGCCTTGCCGGCTCCCGCGCCCCCGACCCGGACGAACACGTCCTGCAGCGACGTCGGATTGTCCGCGTGGCTCGCGGACGCGCCCTCGGGGCCGACCTCGATCAGCGAGTCGGAGTTGGCGGTACCGGCGTCGACGAGCAGGCCGGCGAGCTTCACGCCGTCCACGTCACCGACCTTGATCGCCGTGACCCCGTTGTCCGGGATGATCGTGGCCAGGCCCAGACCGAGCGCCACGGTGTTGGCGCGGTCGATGTTGATCGTCCGGTCGACGTGGTAGACGCCGGGCGTGAACAGGAGGTGCAGACCCTGGTCCACCGCCGCGTTGATCGTCTCGGCGGTCGCGCCGGGCTTCACCACGTAGAACTGGTCCAGCGGGATCGACTCGCCCTTCGGCGTGCCGTTGGCCCACGAGACGCCGCGCGCGTTGGTGCGCTTCTCGGGGACGAACACCTTGTAGTCGTCGCCGTCCAGATACAGGAACGGCTTCTCGCGGGAGACCGGGGTGTTCTCCAGTGTGGTGTACGGGGGCTCCGGGAAGCTCTGGGCGGGGGCGCCCTCGACGCCGGAGAACGTCATGTTCCAGACGCCGTTGCCCCAGCCGCCGACCGAGCTGTCGCGGGTGTACCACTGCTGCTGCGAGTACGGGCCGACCTGGCCGTCGATCTTGCTGTCGGCGATGTACCCGCCGCTCGCCCAGCCGTAGCCGTTCGGTGCGAGGTTGAGTCCGCCCTTGACGTGCATCCGGCGGAACGGGGCGGCCTGCGAGACGGCCCAGCGGTCGGTGCCGTTCACCGGGTTGAGCGCCAGGTTCTCCGCCGAGCGCCAGAAGTTCTGCGTGGCGTTCCCGTCGAACCAGCCCGCGTCGACGGTCACATCACCGTTGAACGTGGTGTCGTCCGGGTTCAGCCCGAGCCCGGCGATCGAGGTGTAGAACCCGATCTGCGCGTTGAGGTTGTTGTACGTGCCCGGCTTGAACATCAGCGCGTAGCGGCCGGTGCCGAACTGCGCCGACTCCTGCTGCTTGAACACCTCGTCGACCTTGGCCTGGATGTCAGGCATCGACGGGTCGAACACCATGACGTTCGGGCCGAGGTCGCCGCCGCCCTCGATGGCCCGCGCGTCCGCGCCGAAGGCGCTCTGCGCGGTGGGGACGGCCATGAGGAGCGAAACGGCGAACGCGGCGAACCCGAACGTCCGGGTGCGGCGCCTGCGACGGGGTGCGGTGGGGGGTGTCGTGGGGGTGTCCGTGGGGGGAACATGCATAGACGTACGTCTCCTGAGTCGTGGTACGGGTGACACGACGAGCTTCTCGGAGAGCGCTCTGAGAGCGCTCTCCGACGGGAGTTGATGGTTCCGGGGTCACCCGGGAAACGTCAAGAGGTGTGCGTCAGGAGCCTCACCCGATCCGGCTGTGCGCAACAATTAACGTCAGTGGAACGGCAATTGACCCGTTCTGCGCTCAGTTCCGGGTGCCGTTGACTTTAGGAGTTGATGTTCGTCGGGGCGGCGGGCGTCCTGCGCGTCGGTCAGTGCCCGCGGACACGGCATAGGATCGTGTGCCGTGACTGTTCTTCCTCCGCTGACAGCGACCCGGGCCTACTACGACACCGTGGCCGAGGAGTACACCGGACGGGTGACGGGTGCCTTCGCGGAGGATGTGTGGGGGCGCGCGATGCTCGGCGGGTTCGCGGAGGAGGTGCGGGCCGACGGCGGGCTGCCGGTTGCCGATCTCGGCTGCGGACCGGGGCATGTGACGGCGTATCTGGACGGCCTCGGCCTCTCCGTGTTCGGCGTGGACCTGTCGCCCCGGATGGTGGACATCGCCCGCCGGGCCCGTCCCGGGCTGCGGTTCGAGGTGGGCTCGATGGGGGCGCTCGACCTCCCGGACGGTGAGCTGGGGGGAGTTGTCGCCTGGTGGTCGATCCTTCACACACCTCCCGGCCTGCTGCCGGAGCTGTTCGCGGAGTTCCACCGGGTGCTGGCCCCGGGCGGCCGGCTGCTGCTGGGGTTCCACGCGGGGCAGGACGAGCCGTACACGGGCCCCGAGCGCGACGGCGGAGTGTCCTACGACATCCATCTGCTGTCGCCGGACCGGGTCGGCGAGCTGCTGGTCCGGGCCGGATTCGTGTCCACGGCGCGGATGCTGGGCGAGGGGAAGCGGTGGCCGTGGGCGTGCCTGGCCGGCCGACGGCCCGCCGTCGCCAGTGCTGCCCCCGCGGATTCCGCCGGATCCTGATCCGGGCCGCGGACCTGGCCGGCACCTTGGTCAGGTGGGGTGCCGGCCAGGGGTCTAGTGGTGCGGGTCAGGGGCTCCCGCTTCCGCCCTTCGTGATGCGGGCGATCGCCTCGACGGTCAGGGCGCGGTCATGCGGTTCGGTCTCCAGGGCGCGGTGGATGGACAGGCCCTCGATCAGCGCGTCGAGCTGTCGGGCCGTCGCCGGGTCGAAGTGCCATTCGAGTGCCCGGCGGCTCCGGCGCATCCACTCCCGGGTCAGTTCGCGGTAGGCGGGCTTCCGGGCCGCGAGGGTGTACAGCTCGTGGGTGAGGACCAGTTCGCGCTGGTTGCCGCTGGACAGGTGGTGGACGAGACCGGCCACCGCCTCCCGTGCCTCGTCGGGCGTGTTCGCGGCGCCGAGACGCTCCTCGAAGACGGCGACGATGCTGCCGGAGAAGCGGATGAACGCCTCCCGCAGCAGCTCGTCCATGCCGCCGAAGTGATACGTCATCGATCCGAGCGGCACCCCGGCGCGGGCGGCGACCTTGCGGTGCGACGTCCCGGCGACCCCCTCCTCCGCGATCAGGTCGAGCGCGGCGGTGATGATGCGCTCCCGCCGCTCGGGGTCGTTCCTTCCGGTCGCCACGGTGCTTCCTTTTTTCTAGATCGAGCGGATCACCCGGGCCGGATTGCCCACGGCGACCACGTTGGCGGGGACGTCCTTCGTCACGACGGCTCCGGCGCCGATGACGCTGTTGTCCCCGATGGTCACCCCGGCGAGCACGATCGCTCCGCCGCCGAGCCAGACATTGTCGCCGATCGTGATCGGCTTGGCCGCTTCCAGCTTGTCCCGGCGCGGCTCCGGGTCCACCGGGTGGGTCGGGGTGAGCAACTGTACGTTCGGCCCGATCTGGCAGTCGCGGCCGATGGTGATCGGGGCCACGTCCAGGGCGGTGAGGTTGTAGTTGATGAACGTGTCCTCGCCGACCGTGATGTACGTGCCGTAGTCGACGTACAGCGGCGGCCGGATATGCGCACCCGCGCCGACCCCGCCGAGGAGTTCGGCGACGACGGGCTGCGCGGTGTCGGCGTCCTCCGTGTACGCCGCGAGGTACCGGGCGGCGAGGCGCACGGCACGCTGCTGGGCCTTTGCGATGTCCGGGTCGTCGGAGACGTAGAGGTCTCCGGCGAGCATCCGCTCGTGGTTGGTACGGGAGTCCCCCGCGAAGTGGTCCGTCATGCGTACGATCGTACACTCTGGGCGTACGATCGTACGCTCCTATCGTTCCCCTTTCTCCGACCCGTCTGCTGAGGCCCCCGCTGACATGGATGCCGCTACCCGCCGCTGGCGCACCGCACTGTTTCTCTTCATGCTCGCCGCCGGCACCGGAATGGCGTCCTGGGTGGCCCGCACCCCGGCCGTCCGGGACGGGCTCGACGTGTCCACCGGCTCGATGGGCCTCGTGCTGTTCGGGCTGTCCACCGGTTCGATGGCCGGCGTCACGGCCTCCGGCCCGCTCGTCCGCCGTTACGGGGGCCGGGTCGCGATCAGCGTCGGCGCGTCGCTGATCGTCGCCGGGCTGCTGGTCGTCGCGGCGGGCACGAGCCTGTCCCTGGCGGGCGGGGTGTTCTGCGGACTGGCCCTGTTCGGGGGCGGGATGGGGCTGGCCGAGGTCGCGTTCAACATCGAGGGCGCGGCCATCGAAAGCGTCATCGGCCGGCCCGTCCTGCCGGTGCTGCACGGCTGCTTCAGCCTCGGCACCGTGGTCGGGGCGCTGCTGGGGATGGGGCTGACCGCGGCCGCCTTCCCCGTCGGATGGCACCTGACGGTCGTCGCGGTGCTCATAACAGCCGCCGCGGTCCGGGCCGTCCGCGCGATCCCGCACGGCACGGGCAAGGAGGCGGCCGGCACCGCCGGACCGGGCGGGTGGCAGGGCCAGTTCACCGTGTGGCGGGACCGGCGGCTCGTCCTCATCGGGATGATCGTGCTGGCCATGGCCTTCGCGGAGGGGGCCGCCAACGACTGGCTGCCGCTGCTCATGGTGGACGGCTACGAGGTGAGCGCCACCGCCGGCTCGCTGACCTTCCTGGTCTTCGCCTCCTCGATGACGTTGGGCCGCTTCGCCGGCGGCCCCCTCCTGAAGCGCTTCGGCCCTGCCCAGGTCGTCCGGATCAGCGCGGTCGTCGCCGCGCTGGGCCTGGCGGTGGTGATCGTTGCGCCGAGCCCGGTGATGGCGGGCGCCGCCACGGTGCTGTGGGGGCTGGGCGCCTCGCTCGGATTCCCGGTCACCGTGTCCGCGGCGGGTGACCACCCACACGACGCGGCGGCACGGGTCGGCGCGGTCTCCACCGCGGGCTACGTCGCCTTTCTCGTCGGCCCGCCCGCGCTCGGCTTCCTCGCCGACCACATCGGACTCCGGCTCACGATGACCGTCGTCCTCGCCCTGCTGATCCTTGCCTCGACCCTGGCCGGGGCACTCGGGTCCGGCCGCCGCGCCGGTACGGAGGCCGCGCCGGTCACTCCCTGAGGGCTGCCCCGTCCCACAGCGCGGTGCTGTGCGCCGCGACGAGTGCGCCGATCCGGGCGAGCGCCTCCCCGGCCGGCTGCGGGTCGAGGCGCCGGCCGTCGCGCAGGCGCAGCGCGACGCGGTCGTCAGCGGCCTCCGCGGCGCCGAGCACCGCCTGGTACGGGACGAGGCGGGCCTCCCTGATGCGGGCGCCCAGGCTGCCGCGCTCCCGGCCGCTGACCTCGGCGCGCAGCCCGAGTACGGCGCAACGGCGGGCGAGATCCTCGGCGTTCGGCAGTTCGGCGTCCGAGACCGGGAGGATCACGACCTGGGTGGGGGAGAGCCAGCCGGGGAACGCGCCGCCGTGCTGCTCGATGAGGTGGGCGACGGCCCTCTCCACACTGCCGATGATGCTGCGGTGCACCATGACCGGCCGGTGTTTCGCCCCGTCCGCGCCGATGTAGTGCAGATCGAACTGTTCGGGCTGGTGGAAGTCGACCTGGACGGTGGACAGGGTCGACTCGCGGCCCGCCGGATCGGCGACCTGGACGTCGATCTTCGGACCGTAGAACGCGGCCTCGCCCCCGGCGCGCTCGTACGGCAGCCCGGACGCGTCCAGGACCCCGGTCAGCAGCGCGGTGGAGCGCTGCCACATCTCCGGCGCGGCGACGTACTTCCCGCCGGGCCCCGGCAGGGAGAGCCGGAAGCGGGCCGGGCGGATGCCGAGTGCTTCGTAGGCCCGGCGGATCATGTCGAGCGCGGCCCGCGCCTCGTCGGCGACCTGGTCCAGGGTGCAGAAGATGTGCGCGTCGTTCAGCTGGATGGCCCGCACCCGGGTCAGCCCGCCGAGCACCCCGGAGAGCTCGGAGCGGTACATGCCGCCCAGCTCGGCCATCCGCAGCGGGAGTTCGCGGTAGCTGTGCGAGCGGGAGCGGTAGATCACCGCGTGGTGCGGGCACAGGCTCGGCCGCAGGACGACCTGCTCGCCGCCCAGGTCCATCGGCGGGAACATGTCGTCGCTGTAGTGCGACCAGTGCCCCGAGATCTCGTACAGCTCCCGCTTGCCGAGCACCGGCGAGTACACGTGCCGGTAGCCCGCCAGCCGCTCGGCGCCGCGGATGTACTCCTCCAGGGTGTGCCGCAGCGCCGCGCCGTCCGGCAGCCAGTACGGCAGCCCCGCGCCGATCAGCGGGTCGGTGTCGAACAGCTCCAGCTCGCGGCCGAGCTTGCGGTGGTCGTGCATGGCGGTCTCCTCGTGGACGAGGGGCGAGTCACCGCAAGCAGAAGCCCCGGGGCACTCGCCCCGGGGCTTCGGACTGGTCAGCAGTCAGCGCGCCGGGACACTCTCCGGCGTCGTCGTCATAGCGGCACGCTTCATGCGGGGGACGCTAGCAAAACCCCCGGCGCCCGGCGCGGGGTTTTTCGCGCGGGGGACCTGAGCCCGGCGGCCGCCTTCCCGACAGCGGTCATCAGCCCTTCTTGGACGAGTCGAGGTGGGCGAACACGACCACGTTGTCCTCGTAGTCCTTGACGGTCTTGTTGTAGTTGCCGCCGCACGTGATCAGGCGCAACTGGGCGTCCGGGGTGTCGGCGTACACCCGCTTGTCGGGGAACTTCGCCTTGCTGAACGTCTCGACGGTGTCGACCTTGAACGTGGCCACCGTGCCGTCCGTGCGCGTGATGTCGACGGAGGACCCGGGCTGCAGGAACCGCAGTTGCAGGAAGATCGCGGGACCGGTCGTCGTGTCCACGTGGCCCGCCACGATCGCGGCCCCGCGCTCGCCGGGCGTCACACCGTCCTTGAACCAGCCGGCCAGGTTCTTGTCGTTCGGGGGAGGGACGTCGAGCCGGCCCGAGGTGCCGATCGACAGGGGGGTGAACGGCGCGTCCACCGCGATGGCCGGGATCCGCAGCCGCTTCGGTACGGAGCGGGGCAGGGACGGTCCCGGGGCCGCCGTCTCCGGGGCGGCGGAGGACGCGGCGGGGGCGGGGGCCGGGGCGGCGGGCGCGGCGGCCGAGGGTGGGGCGGGTGGTTTGTCGTCGGCCGGGGAGCCGAAGGAGTTGTAGATGAGGAGCATGCCGAGCCCGGCGGCTGCGGCGGGCCAGAGCAGGGCGCGGCCGAGCGTGATGGATTCGGAGGCAGTCCGGGAGGAGGGTGAACCGGGCGACTGCGGGGCGGCCATGGGAACGAGCCTTTCGTCTGCGCGGGACAGCGGTGGCGTGGATGGGGTGCGGGTGCGGGGACGCGGGGGAAAACGAAGGCGCCGCGGCCGCCGTCCGGAGGGACGGCGGCCGCGACAGTGGTGCGACCGGCCGGCAGTGCGGTCGGGTCAGGCCATCGCGCCGCCCGTCGACTGGCGGCGACGCAGCTTGTACGCGCCGACGCCGACGCCACCGAGCAGCAGCAGCGAACCGGCCGCCAGACCACTGCCGGTCATGGCCATCGCGCCGCCACCGGTGTGCATGCCGCCGCTGGGCTTGTCCTTCTTCCAGCCCTCGTCGTCCGACTTCGACGACTTGCCGCCCTCGTCGTTGCCGGGCTGCCATTCCTTGGCGACGGTCATCGACAGGGCGCCGCCACCGGTGTGCATGCCGCCGCGGGGCTTCTCCTTGTCCTCGTCCTTGTACTTGCCGCCCTCGTCGTTGCCGGGCTGCCATTCCTTGGCGACGGTCATCGACAGGGCGCCGCCACCGGTGTGCATGCCGCCGCGGGGCTTCTCC
>NZ_JBFAJY010000004.1:17652-56576 GCF_040655445.1 Streptomyces sp. NPDC050423 | reverse complement strand
CTTGTCCTCGTCCTTGTACTTGCCGCCCTCGTCGTTGCCGGGCTGCCATTCCTTGGCGACGGTCATCGACAGCGCGCCGCCACCGGTGTGCATGCCGCCGCGGGGCTTCTCCTTCTTCCGGCCCTCGTCGTCCGACTTGCCGTGCTCGTCCTTGCCGTGGTCGTCGCGGTCGCCCGCCACCGCCTTGGCCAGGGCGCCGCCGCCGGCGTGCATGCCGCCGCGGGGCTTCTCGTTGTCGTGGTCCTTGTACTTGCCGCCCTCGTCGGACTTCCCGTGGTCCTCGCTCCTGGAGGACGAGCCGCTGTCGTGGCCCCCGTCGTCGGAGACGGCGATGGCGTAGGCGGAGGGAGCGGTGACCGTGAGGACCGCCGTGACGGCGGCCGAAGCGAACAGCGTGCGGGCAGAGCGCATCTGAACACATTTCCTTTCGTCGCGACTGCGAGGAGTGACGGAACGTCGACTCGAAGTGGCGCAGTGGCTACGTGATCCACCGTCAGCCGGAACGCCGGGGCGCGCCATCGGAGAACGCCGCATTGGAGCTACGCCATGGGCTCATCGAGTGGCGGTGAACGGATAATCACCCGTTGGACGGCACGGCGCGCCGGGCCGAGGTTTGGACTTTTCCGGACCAGCCGTCCACTGACGGATTCTCACCGCGCCGGAACCGGCACCGGACCCCGGTAAATCAGTTGCACCGCCGGTCGGCCCGCTGTTGTACTCGCCGCATCAGCCGACAGAACCAGGAGAGCTCCATGCGCCGATCTCACATGTTCGTTCAGACGGGAATTCACACCGAAACTGAGAACATGGAGTTCTGTGCACACGCTGAATCTTGGCATTCTGGCGCATGTCGACGCCGGTAAGACGAGTCTGACGGAGCGGCTGCTCCACACCGCCGGAATCATCGACGAGCTCGGCCGCGTGGACGACGGGAACACGCGGACCGACTCCCTCGCGCTCGAACGGCGGCGCGGCATCACGATCAAGTCCGCGGTCGTCTCGTTCGATATCGACGACGTCACCGTCAACCTGATCGACACCCCCGGTCACCCGGACTTCATCGCCGAGGTGGAACGGGTGCTGAGCGTGCTCGACGGCGCCGTGCTGGTCGTCTCCGCCGTGGAGGGAGTACAGGCGCAGACCCGGGTCCTGATGCGGACGCTCCGGCGGCTGCGCATTCCGACGCTCGTCTTCGTGAACAAGGCCGACCGCGCCGGAGCCCGGTACGGGCAGGTGCTGCGGGACGTCGCGGAGAAGCTCACGCCGGGCGCCGTCGCGATGGGACCGGCCGTCACCGGTCTCGGCACCCGCGACGCGCGCTGCCCGTCCTACGCGGCCGGCGACCACCGGCTCACCGGTCGGCTGACGGAGCTGCTCACCGCGCACGACGACGCCCTGCTGGCCACGTACGTCGAGGGCGGGGAGACGATCGCGCCCACCCGCCTCCACACGGAGCTGGCGGCGCAGACCGGGCGGGCAGCCGTCCATCCGGTGTACTTCGGCTCGGCCGCGACGGGTGCCGGAATCGCCGCACTGACCAGCGGCATCAAGGAACTGCTGCCCGCGGCGCAGGGCGATCCGGACGGACCGGTGTCCGGCACCGTCTTCAAGGTCGAACGCGGGCCGGCGGGCGAGAGTCTCGCGTACGTCCGGATGTTCTCGGGGACCGTACGGACCCGTGACCGGCTGCCGTTCGGGCAGGGGCCGGGCGCGGCGGGCGAGGGCAAGGTGATCGGGATCGACGTCTTCGCGCACGGTTCGGAGATCCGCGGCGCCTCGGTCGGGCCGGGGCGGATCGCGAAGCTCCGGGGGCTCCCGGGCATCCGGATCGGCGATGCGGTGGGTGTCGTGCGCAGAGCGGCGGAGCACCATTTCGCCCCGCCGACACTGGAATCCGTGGTGGTGCCCGCCCCGCCCGTCTCCAGGGGCGAACTGCATATCGCACTCGCACGGCTCGCCGAACAGGATCCGCTGATCAATCTGCGCCAGGACGACATCCGTAAGGAAGTGTCCGTCTCGCTCTACGGAGAAGTGCAGAAGGAAGTCATCGAGGCGACCCTCGCGGAGGAATTCGGTATCGGCGTCACCTTCCGCGAGACCACGACCATCTGTCTGGAACGGCCGTCAGGTACCGGAGCCGCATTCGAGATCATCGACAAGGGCGACAATCCCTTTCTCGCGACGGTCGGCCTGCGCGTCGATCCCGCCCCGGCCGGCAGCGGGGTGGACTACCGGCTGGGCGTGGAGCTCGGCTCCATGCCGTACTCCCTGATGAGGGCGGTCGAGGAGACCGTGCACGAAACGCTCGGACAGGGCCTGTACGGGTGGCGGGTGACCGACTGCACGGTCACCATGACGCACTCCGGCTACTGGCCGCGCCAGAGCCACGCGCACGGCACCTTCGACAAGTCCATGTCGAGCACGGCCGGGGACTTCCGCAATCTGACCCCGCTGGTCCTGATGGCCGCGCTCCAGCGGGCCGGCACTACGGTGTACGAGCCGATGCACCGCTTCCGGCTGGAACTCCCCGCGGACACGCTCGGCCCGCTCCTGCCCGTCCTCGCCCACCTGAAGGCCGCCCCCGGCCCGCCGTCCGTGGACGGCGCGCGCTGCGTACTGGAGGGCGAGATCCCGGCGGCCAGGGTGCACGAACTGCAGCAGCGGCTCCCGTCGCTGACCGGGGGCGAAGGCGTACTGGAATCCGCGTTCGCCTCCCACCGGGCGGTCACCGGCAGCCTCCCGCGGCGGTCCCGCACCGACCGCGACCCGCTCAACCGGAAGGAGTACCTGCTGCGCACGGCGCTGCGGGGGCCGGGCCCGTCCGGCGACTGAGGGTGCGGTGGGCCCGGCACCCGGTCAGTTCAGCCGGGACCGGGCCGCCCGTGCGCCGCGCCGGACCGCCTCCGCGACCGCCGGCTCGACGTCCGCGACCACGTCCGCGTACTCCTCCATCTCCGCCGCCCCGCGCAGGAACTCCCCGCTCCGCACCAGCAGCTGGGCCCGTTCGTACCGCAGCCGCGCGGGGTGCGACGGCAGCAGGAGGGACAGCTCCACCGCCCACAGCGCCACGTCCGTCCGCTCCGGGCGGGCCGCCGCCCAGGCCCGGATGTTGTTCAGGATCCGCAGCACGGTCTCCAGCGGCTGCGCGGGCACCAGCATCGACGCATCGAGGGGTTCCCCGGTCGCGCCCGTCACCAGCAGCTCCGCGTCCTGGCCCGACAGCGGACGGCCACCGGCGAACGGATCGGCCAGCACCCGCTCCTCCGGATCACCGAAACCGACCACGAAATGGCCCGGCAGCGCCACCCCGTACACCGGGGCGCCCGCCCGCCGGGCCACCTCGATCCACACCACCGACAGCAGGATCGGCAGCCCGCGCCGGCGCCGCAGCACCTCGTGCAGCAGCGAGGACTCAAGGCGCTGGTAGTCCGCCGACGAGCCCTCGAACCCGTACCGCTCACCGAGCAGTTCGGCCAGCGCGGAGGCCCAGGCCCGGCCGCCGCGCAGCCCGTACGGCAGCAGACCCGCGAGCCGGTCCAGCTCGATCTGCGCCGCGTCCGTCCCGTTCGCGTCCAGTGCCGGATCCGCCTCCGCGCCCAGCAGCAGGCAGAGCAGCGCCAGGTCCGGCCGCTCGGCCCGCGCCTCCTCGGCGAACCGGCGGCGGATCTCTTCCCTGTCGTGCCTCTCGGGAGCCATCGCGCTACGCCGGCCGGAAGTGGTGGTAGCGGTGGTGGGTGGAGAACCCCATCCCGTCGTACAGCGCACGGGCGCCCTCGTTCTCCGCCTCCACCTGGAGCCAGGCCGCCGACGCGCCCTCGTCCATCGCCTGCCGGGCCAGCGCGGTCATCACCGTGGTGGCCAGGCCCCGGCGCCGGGGCTCCGGAGCCACCTCGACGGCCATGAACCCGGCCCACCGACCGTCCACCACGCACCGCCCGATCGCGGCGGGCGCGCCGTCCCCGGCCTCACCCGGCACGGTCGCGAACCACACCGAGGGACCGCTGCCCAGCACCGCCGTCACCTCCGGGCCCGGGTTCTCGAAGCGCTGGTAGCGGGAGAGCCACGCCGGTTGAGCCGTGCGGCTCAGCCGCACCCGCGACACCTCGGCCGCCAGATCCCCGATCGGGGCCAGCGCCGCGATCCGCACCTCCGCCGTCACCTCGCGCCGCCACCCGCGCTCCTCCAGGGCCGCGCACAGCTCCTCCTGGGTGCCATCGGCGCCGGTCGCGGCCTGGACGTACGGCGTCAGCCCCCGGTCCGCGTACCACTGCCGGACCCGCGCGAGCGCGGCGTCGAGCGGAACGCCCGGATCTCCGAGCGGCAGTACGGAGTTGGCGCGCCGGGTGAAACCTCCCGCGGCGCGCAGCCGCCAGTCGCCGAGCGGCTCGCTCTCCACCGGCTGCCAGGCACGCGCGCACACCGGCGCGAGTTCCCCGAAAGAGGCCGCCGGACCGCGCCGACGGGGCGGCGCGGACGGTACGACCTTGCCCGCCACCAGGGACGATTCCACGATGCGGACGGATTCACCGCTCTTCGGTGTGACGGACAGCACACCGCTGTCCCATGATGTGAGAACACCAACCGTGTCAGTGAATTTCGGCCCCTGCGGACCGTCCTGGAGCAGGCGCCGGACCGAGACCCGTTTGCCCACGTCAGCAGGTGTGATCCGGATCTCCAGTCGTCCGCCGATGGTGAATTCCACAGCTCTGTCCGCCCCTCCTGTTCGGATCGTGCCCGGGAACGGAGATACTAGGTGCGGGCATCGACGACGCCGCGCTCCCGCGCGAGAGCCAACGCCCTACCGAGGAGGAACGACAGCGTGACCTACGTCATCGCGCAGCCTTGTGTCGACGTAAAGGACAAGGCCTGCATCGAAGAGTGCCCCGTCGACTGTATCTATGAGGGCCAGCGGTCCTTGTACATCCACCCGGACGAGTGCGTCGACTGTGGAGCCTGCGAGCCGGTGTGCCCGGTCGAGGCGATCTTCTACGAGGACGACACCCCGGAGGAGTGGAAGGACTACTACAAGGCGAATGTCGAGTTCTTCGACGACCTCGGTTCGCCGGGTGGTGCTTCCAAGCTGGGTCTGATCGAGCGCGACCACGCGTTCATCGCAGCGCTGCCGCCGCAGAACCAGTAGCAGCGTCCGGCACGTGCGTCACCCCGGTCCCGTACGGTTCGTCACCGTGCGGGACCGAGGCGTTTGCGCACCCCGCCGTGTCCCACGCCCGAACCGCGTACGGGCCGGCCGGAACCCCGTACAGGAAAGTCCGAACCCCGTACAAGAAAGCAGAGATCCGTGTCCGCAGCAGTCTCCTCCCGCCTCCCGGTCTTCCCCTGGGACAGGCTCGCGCCCTACAAGTCGACGGCCGGGAGCCACCCGGACGGCATCGTGGACCTGTCGGTCGGCACGCCCGTCGACCCGGTGCCCGAGCTGATCCAGCAGGCGCTCGTCGCCGCCTCGGACAGCCCCGGCTATCCGACGGTGTGGGGGACGGCCGCGCTGCGCGACGCGCTCACCGGCTGGGTGGAGCGGCGGCTCGGCGCGGTCTCGGTGGCGCACGAGAACGTGCTGCCCGTCGTCGGCTCCAAGGAGCTGGTGGCCTGGCTGCCGACCCAGCTCGGCCTCGGCGCGGGCGACAGGGTCGCCTACCCGCGGCTCGCCTACCCGACGTACGAGGTCGGCGCCCGGCTCTGCGGCGCCGAGCCGGTCGCGTACGACGACCCGACCGAGCTGGACCCGGCCGGGCTCAGGCTCCTCTGGCTCAACTCGCCGTCCAACCCGACCGGCAAGGTGCTGGCCAAGGACGAGCTGACGCGGATCGTCGCCTGGGCGCGCGAGCACGACGTGCTGGTCCTCAGCGACGAGTGCTACCTGGAGCTGGGCTGGGAGGCCGAACCGGTCTCGGTTCTCCACCCGGACGTCTGCGGCGGTACGTACGAGGGCGTCGTCGCCGTCCACTCGCTCTCCAAGCGCTCCAACCTCGCCGGGTACCGGGCCGCCTTCATCGCGGGCGACGCGGCCGTCCTGGCCGAGCTGCTGCTGATCCGCAAGCACGGCGGGATGATGACGCCCGCACCGGTCCAGGCGGCGGCCGTCGCGGCGCTCGGCGACGACGCGCACGTGGCCGAGCAGCGCGTCCGGTACGCGGCCCGGCGGGCCGCCCTGCGCACGGCGCTGGAGGCCCACGGCTTCCGGATCGAGCACAGCGAGGCGAGCCTCTACCTGTGGGCGACCCGCGACGAGCCGTGCTGGGACACTGTGGCCTACCTGGCGGAGCTCGGCATCCTGGTGGCGCCGGGGGACTTCTACGGGCCGGCGGGCGACCGCTTCGTGCGCGTGGCGTTCACGGCCACCGACGAGCGGGTGGCGGCGGCGGTCAAGCGGCTGGACCGACAGGCCGCCGGACGGCCGGCGACCTGTTAGCCGCGACCGGGCGGCCACGCCCCGGGCCGCACGGAAACGGCCGAGGGCCTCGGGAGTGCGCACTCCCGAGGCCCTCGCGCGTCTCTACGGCCGTGGTGCGGCTCAGCCGATCGGCAGGCCGCCCAGGCTGTCGGTGGGCAGGCCGCCCTTGGTGGCGTCACCGAGGGCCCCGGTCGCACCGCCGGTCGTCGCCTTGCCGACGGTCTTGGCGGCGGCGGGGGCGGCCTTGCCGGCCGTCTCGCCGAGGGTCTTGCTCGCCACCGGCAGCGTGGTCCCGACGACCTTGCCACCGGCCTCGGTGCCCTGCTTGGACACGCCGTCGACCGTCTTGCCGAGACCGGCGCCGTCGACGGTGGTGAGACCGCCGAGCTCCGGAGCCTGTGCGAGCTCCGCGGCACCCGCGGCGCCGGCCGCACCGACCACGGGGGCCGCACTCGCCGCGATCAGCAGCGCGGTACGGACGATCCGGCGGGTCAGGGGGAGGGACATGATGCTCCTTCGACGGGGTGGGAAATCTGGCTGTCCGTGGGCCGGACGCCATGACAACCGTCGTGGGGGCGGGGGAGGTTGCGGTGAACCAACGTAAAGAGTCGGTAATGCGTCAGATAATCCGCAACGGAGGAACCCGGACGGACGTCGCATTTCCCAATGACTCGATGAACCGTCACTTCCCTTTGCCCGCCAGGGAATCGGGCCATCCTGGAGGCGCCGCGCGAACCCCTGCGCGGAGGCCGCCCGGAGCATGCCAGGACCCCCTGCACGAGGGACCGGCCGCACTAGTGCACGAAGCGCATACGGACCTCTGCCGTGCCCGATTTCTTGCTTTCCGTCCGCCAGCCCGATCCGGCGCCCCACACCCGGCCCGCGTACGCGACCTCGTCGATGCCCAGCACCTCGGACTGCGCGACCGCCCAGTGCGCGAGCTCCCAGCCGTGCTGCGGAGCGCCGCCCTCCCCGGAGGCGCCGCCCGATCGCACGGGCACCGAGAGCGAGCCCTGAGCCGTCGCACCGGCCGTCGGGGTCCGGCTCTCCGCCGCGTCCACGGCCGGCAGCGCGTGCTTGCCGAAGGAACGGGTCAGCGCGGCCCTGACCTTCGAGACATCGCCGGTCCCGGCCGTGGTCCGCGGCGGCGAACAGTTCAGCGCGGCCGGCGTCCGGCCGGTCAGCACGGCCGCCAGGAGTGCGGCGTCC
The DNA here is from genome assembly GCF_040655445.1 of Streptomyces sp. NPDC050423. Lineage (NCBI taxonomy): Bacteria > Bacillati > Actinomycetota > Actinomycetes > Kitasatosporales > Streptomycetaceae > Streptomyces > Streptomyces sp. NPDC050423. The sequence continues at coordinate 48,958 of NZ_JBFAJY010000004.1, read as the reverse complement.
GGCTCGTGCTTGGCGTACGCCTGCGGGAAACCGCTGCGCTGCACGCGCTGCGCGGCCACGGTCAGCGGCAGCCGCGAGTAGCCGGGCACCTCGGCGAGGTGCTGGTAGAACTTCCCGGCCGAGTACACCGGGTCCATGATCTGCTTCCCGGTGCCCCAGCCCTGCGAGGGACGCTGCTGGAAGAGTCCCAGGGAGTCCCGGTCGCCGTGGTCGATATTGCGCAGCCCGGACTCCTGGAGAGCGGTCGCCAGCGCGATGGTCACCGCACGCTCCGGCATCCCGCGCGTGGTGCCGACAGCCGAGATCGTCGCGGCGTTCGCGGCCTGCTCCGGAGTCAGCCGGTAGGTGCGCCCCTCACCGGACGAACCGTCCGCCGACCGCACGGAGCACTGATCGGAGCTCGTACCGCCCGACAGGTACTGAACGGTCAGATATCCGCCCAGGGCCACGAGCACGGCGAAGGCGGCCGCGACACGCAGGCGGCGGCTGCGGCCGGTGTGTCGGCGGGCAGCGGAATCGGTCCGGGGCACGGGGCCACCGTACGCGAGGCACTAGGGTCGTAGCCATGGCCGAAAGCACCCTTGACCTCACACTGGACGGACCCGCGCTCACCGCCCGGCTCGTCGACTTCCCTTCGGTCAGCGGGGAGGAGAAGGACCTCGCGGACGCCATCGAAACGGCGCTGCGGCCCCTCCCGCACCTGACCGTCGACCGGTACGGCAACAACGTCGTCGCCAGGACGCACCTCGGCCGCGCCGAGCGCGTCGTGCTCGCCGGTCACATCGACACCGTGCCGATCGCCGACAACGTCCCGTCCCGGCTCGACGCCGACGGCCTGCTGTGGGGCTGCGGGACCTCCGACATGAAGTCGGGCGTCGCCGTCCAGCTGAGGATCGCCGCGACGGTGCCCGAGCCCAACCGTGACCTCACCTTCGTCTTCTACGACAACGAAGAGGTCGCCGCGCACCTCAACGGCCTCGGACACATCGCCGAGGCCCACCCCGACTGGCTGGCGGCCGACTTCGCCGTCCTCCTGGAGGGCTCCAACGGTGAGGTCGAGGGCGGCTGCCAGGGCACGCTGCGCGTCCTCCTCCGTACGGAGGGGGAGCGGGCCCACTCCGCGCGCAGCTGGATGGGGTCCAACGCCGTCCACGGCGCCGCTCCGATCCTCGCCAGGCTCGCCGCCTACGAGCCGCGCAAGCCGGTGATCGACGGACTCGAGTTCCACGAGGGCCTCAACGCCGTACGGATCGAGGGCGGCGTCGCCAACAACGTCATCCCCGACGCCTGCACCGTCGTCGTCAACTACCGCTACGCCCCCGACCTGGGACCCGACGAGGCCCTGGCCCACGTCCACGAGGTCTTCGCCGGCTGCGGCGTCGCCGAATTCACCGTCGACGACCACTCCGGCGCGGCCATGCCCGGCCTCTCCCACCCGGCGGCCAAGGCGTTCATGGACGCGGTCGGCGGCACCGCCCGGCCCAAGTTCGGCTGGACGGACGTGTCGCGTTTCGGCTCGCTCGGCGTCCCCGCGGTGAACTACGGCCCCGGCGATCCGATCCTCGCCCACAAGCGCGACGAGCACGTGGCGGTCGAGCGGATCACCCACTGCGAGGAGCGGCTCCGCTCCTGGCTCACGACCTGACCTCCGGCATTCTCCTGCCCGTAACCTCCGGCGATCTACGCTGGCCTGAGACAGGGCGCCGCAGGGCGGCTCTGACATCATCGGAGGGAGCAGGTCATGGGCAACCCCGAGGGAGCACGGATTCCCGAGGAACAGCGACTCGGCCCGGTGCTGCGCCGCAGGGAGCAGGTGCAGCCCGGCACCACCGATCAGCGGCTGCTGGACTCCGAGGGTGACTCGGAGTGGGTGCACACCGACCCTTGGCGGGTGATGCGCATCCAGTCGGAATTCGTCGAGGGGTTCGGCGCACTGGCCGAGCTGCCGAGCGCCATCAGCGTCTTCGGCTCGGCCCGCACACCGGTCGACGCACCGGAGTACGAGGCGGGCGTGCAGATCGGCAAGGCGCTGGTCGAGGCGGGCTTCGCGGTGATCACCGGAGGCGGCCCCGGAGCGATGGAGGCGGCGAACAAGGGGGCGCGGGAGGCGAAGGGGGTCTCGGTCGGCCTGGGCATCGAGCTGCCCTTCGAGTCGGGCCTCAACCAGCACGTCGACATCGGCGTCAACTTCCGTTACTTCTTCGTCCGCAAGACGATGTTCGTGAAGTACGCGCAGGGCTTCGTCGTACTGCCCGGCGGACTCGGAACGCTGGACGAGCTCTTCGAGGCGCTCACCCTCGTCCAGACGGGAAAGGTCACCCGCTTCCCGATCGTGCTGTTCGGCACGGCGTACTGGGGCGGCCTGATCGACTGGCTGCGGGACACGGTGATCGCGCAGGGCAAGGCGTCCGCGAAGGACCTGCTGCTGTTCCACGTCACGGACGACGTGGACGAGGCGGTGGACCTGGTGACGAAGGAGGTCGGCCGCTGAGAACCCGGCCTCGCCGGAGTTCGAGGCGCGGGGCCGGGGCGGAGCCGGGAACAGGCCCGCCGCGGGCGTCCCGCTCCCGGGCCCCCGCCCCGGCTACGCCAGCCCGCGCCGCGCCACGGCCGGCGCCCGGTGCCCGGCGATGGTCGCCACCATGTCCAGGACGTCCCGCGTCTCCGCCACCTCGTGCACCCGGTACACCCGCGCCCCCAGCCACGCGGACACGGCGGTCGTCGCCAACGTGCCGGTCAGGCGTTCCTTCACCGGGCGGTCGAGCGTCTCGCCCACGAAGTCCTTGTTGGACAGCGAGACCAGCACCGGCCAGCCCGTCTGCGCCATCTCGCCGAGACGGCGCGTCGCCTCCAGCGAGTGGCGGGTGTTCTTCCCGAAGTCGTGCCCCGGGTCGATCATGACGCCGTCCGGCCGGACCCCCAGGTCCACGGCCCGCTCGGCCAGCCCCACGGTCACCCGCAGGATGTCGGCCATCACGTCCTCGTACCCGATCCGGTGCGGCCGGGTCCTCGGCTCGGCGCCGCCCGCGTGCGTGCACACCAGCCCCGCCCCGTACCGCGCGGCGACCTCCGCGAGCCGGGGGTCGACACCGCCCCACGCGTCGTTCAGCACGTCGGCGCCGGCCTCGCAGACCGCCTCGCCGACGTCGTGGCGCCAGGTGTCGACGCTGATCACCACGTCCGGGTGACGCCGGCGCACCTCGGCGACGAAGCCGACCGTCCGGCGGGCCTCCTCCTCGGCGGTGACCTCTTCGCCGGGCCCCGCCTTCACCCCGCCGATGTCGATGATCGCGGCACCGTCCGCCACCGCCTGCTCGACGCGGGAGAGCGCCGGCTCGTCGCGGAAGGTCGCGCCCTGGTCGTAGAAGGAGTCCGGGGTGCGGTTCACGATCGCCATGATCACTGGCTCGTGCGCACCGAACTCGCGCCGCCCCAGCCTGAGCGCACCGCTTCGCATCCCGTGTCTCTCCCTGTGAATCCCCTCGGCAGATCACCTGCCGGGTCCGACTGCGACCCTAGCTGTCAGTGCCGCATGGCACGATCGGACCCGGACGAAATTCCGCTCCAGGGGAGATGCGCGTGTTCTGGTTCTTGCTGCTGGCGATGGTGGTGGTGGTTGCCGCGGTCACCCTCGTGGTGGTCGGCGGAGGGAGGAGCGCCATCCTTCAGGACGTGGCGCCCGAACAGCTGACGGATCCGCTGCCCGCGACGCGCCCGGTCGGCCGTGCGGATGTCGAGGCGCTCCGGCTGCCGGTCACCGCCCGCGGCTACCGGATGACGGATGTCGACGAGGCGCTGGGCCGGCTCGGTGCCGAGCTCGCCGAGCGGGACGCGCGGATCGCGGAGCTGGAGTCGGCGCTCGCCGGCGCACAGGCCACCGGGGTGGGCCGCCCCGACCTCCTCAAAGAGCCCCAGGACCGCCCTCAGGCGCCCTGGGAGGCACCGTGGCAGGCGCCCTGGCAGCCACAGGAGCAGCAGTCACCGGGGAGCACGCCGCGGCCGGACGAGGAGGACGGGCGATGAGCGGCGGCGCCGAAGCCGCGGCGGACGGCGGTCTGCGCTGCCCGTGGGGCCTGTCCACCGAGGACTACCTCACCTATCACGACACGGAATGGGGCCGCCCGGTCCACGGCGACGACGCCCTCTTCGAGCGGCTGTGCCTGGAGGCGTTCCAGTCCGGGCTGTCGTGGCTGACGATCCTGCGCCGCCGGGAGGGCTTCCGCGGGGCGTTCGCCGGGTTCAGCATCCTTGCTGTGGCGAAGTTCACCGACGCGGACCGGGAGCGGCTGCTCGCCGACGCGGGCATCATCCGCAACCGCGCGAAGATCGACGCCACCATGGCCAACGCCAAGGTGCTGGCCGACTGGCCCACCGGCGAGCTGGACGAGCTGATCTGGTCGTACGCCCCGGACCCGGCCACCCGGCCCGCCCCGCGCACACTCGGGGACGTGCCGGCGGTCACCGCGGAGTCCACGGCGCTGTCCAAGGACCTCAAGAAGCGCGGACTCCGCTTCATCGGCCCCACCACCGCCTACGCCCTGATGCAGGCGTGCGGGCTGGTCGACGACCATCTCGCCGACTGCGTGGCACGCGGCACCGAGGCGTAGGGCCGGGGGCGTCCGGGGCCGGGGGCGGCTACCGCCCCAGGTACTTGGGCCGCTCCTTGTCGAGGAAGGCCTGCACCGCGATCGCGTGGTCCTGCGACGCGCCCGCCCGCGTCTGGAGTTCGTCCTCCTTCTCCAGCGCCTCCCCGAGGGTGCGACCGGCCCCGTACGCGAGGGACTCCTTGAGCGCCGCGTAGGCCACCGTCGGGCCGTCCGCCAGCGCGCGGGCCACCGCTGCGGCCTCGGTGGCGAGCTCGGCGGCGGGTACCAGTTTGTTCACGATGCCCAGGTCGTGGGCGTCCGTCGCGGAGATCGAGCGCGGGAAGAGCAGCAGGTCCGCGGCGCGGCTCTGGCCGATCAGCCGGGGCAGCGTCCAGGAGACGCCCGAGTCGGCCGTGAGCGCGACCCCGGCGAACGAGGTGTTGAACGACGCGGTGTCGGCGGCCACCCGGTAGTCGCAGGCGAGGGCGAAACCGAACCCGGCGCCGGCAGCGACCCCGTTGATCCCGGCGACCACGGGCTTCGGCATCCCGGTGATGGCCCGCACGATGGGGTTGTAGTGCTCCTGCACGGTGCTCAGCGCGTTGCCGCCGTCCTGCTCACGGGCTTCCGCCAGCTTGGCGACGTGCTCCTTGAGGTCCTGGCCGACACAGAAGGCGCGCCCGCCGGCCGCGGTGAGCAGCACCGCCCGCACGGCGGGATCGGCGGCGGCCGACGTCAGGGCGTCACGCAGCGCCACCTTGGTCGCGGTGTTCATCGCGTTCATCGCGTCCGGACGGTTGATCGTGATCGTCGCGAGCCCGTCGCTCACTTCGCAGAGCACGGCGTCGGCCATTTTGGGGTCCCCTTTTGCGCCTCGTCCAAAGTCTGTCGAGGCAAGCATGGCCGACTTCGGCGAAGGCGAACATGTGACCTGCGTCTAACAATTCCGCCCCGATGGAGGGGTAAAGGGGACGGAGTATCGCAGTCGGATCGCCGAATTGGGTGGTTTTGAGCGAGCGCGTTGCGCAAGCGATGCAGAGCGATGTTGGTCATCGGGGTCTCCGATGCGGGATAATGGCCTGGAAGCAATGTGTTCGATGCCGGTGAGGCAGCGCCTGTCATGGGGCCGCCGGCTGCGATGAGCTGGTTTCAGGAAGGGGAACGAGCATGGCGGCCATGAAGCCGCGGACGGGCGACGGCCCGCTCGAGGTGACAAAGGAGGGGCGGGGCATCGTCATGCGCGTTCCGCTCGAAGGCGGCGGTCGGCTTGTCGTGGAGCTGACTCCGGACGAGGCCGATGCGCTGGGCGATGCCCTCAAGAAGGTCGTCGGCTGACGCAGAGGCGCCCACACTTCGCTACTGCCCGGCACGGATTCCGTGCCGGGCAGTAGTGCGTTCGGTGACAATTCCCGGTGGAAGTCCCGGTGAGAGGTCTCGGTGACGAGCGGGGAAGCGCGTGACGGCCGGGGAAGCGGGTCAGCCGCGCCGTACCGCGCAGAGCAGACCGTCGCCCACCGGCAGCAGCGTCGCCATCAGCTCCTGGCTCTCGCGGACCGCGCGCAGCAGTTCGCGCAGGCGCAGCACCTCGGCGGGCTGGGGCGCGGAGTCGACCGTACGGCCGTCCGCGAAGACGCCCTCGAAGCACACCAGGCCGCCCGGACGCAGCAGGCGCAACGATTCAGCGAGGCAGTCGAGGCTCTCCATCCGGTCGCCGTCGCAGAAGACGAGGTCGTATCCGCCGTCCGCCAGCCGGGGCAGTACGTCCAGGGCGCGGCCCGGAATGAAGCGGGCCCGGTTGGCGGCGAAGCCGGCCGCCCGGAAGGCCTCACGGGCGAACTGCTGGCGCTCGGGTTCCGGGTCGACCGTGGTCAGCACACCGTCGGGCCGCATGCCGTGCAGCAAATAGATGCCGGACACGCCCGTACCCGTGCCGATTTCGGCGACCGCCTTGGCGTCCGTCGTGGCAGCGAGCAGGCGCAGCGCTGCGCCGGTACCTGGTGACACCGAGCGGAGTCCCGCGTCCCGGGCCCGGTCCCGGGCCCAGCGCAGTGCTTCGTCCTCGGCGACAAAGGCGTCGGCGAACGCCCAGCTCGTCTGCCGGTTGGCTGTGATGGCCCTCTCCTGTCCCCGTAGTTGGCGCAACGGTGACTGTATCCGCTGCACCCGGGAACCCGCAGATGGGACCGGGCGTTATGAAGGGACAGGGGAAAGCCCATGGAGCGGGCCCGCGGATCGGGCCCCGGGATCATGGGCAGGCGGTTCCCGGGGCTGTCCCCGGCCCCAGCAGGAAAAAGGCTTATCCGGAGCTAACGGGCGAGGTGGCTATGGTAGGGGCTCCACTGGACACCACCAGAGCCGACAGGGGAGGTGCGGCTGCGCCTGTGGATCGGGGAGGAGTGCTGTGGCGCTTTCTCAGGTCGGCGGGTGAGCCGAAATCCGTGACCAACACTGCTGACCGTTCTTCCAACGACTCCGCAACGACCGCGACCTTCGCCTCGGATGCGCACTCCCAGGCGTGGACGCCGCCCTCATGGGAAGAGATCGTCAGCACGCACAGCGGTCGTGTCTACCGCCTTGCCTACCGACTGACGGGAAACCAGCACGACGCCGAGGACCTCACTCAGGAGGTCTTCGTCCGGGTCTTCCGTTCGCTGTCGACCTATACGCCCGGCACCTTCGAGGGCTGGCTGCACCGCATCACGACCAACCTGTTCCTGGACATGGTGCGTCGTAAGCAGCGGATCCGCTTCGACTCTCTCGGCGACGACGCGGCCGAGCGCCTCCCGAGCCGTGAGCCGTCGCCGCAGCAGGTTTTCAACGACACCCACTTCGACGCGGACGTCCAGCAGGCGCTGGACACCCTCGCGCCCGAATTCCGGGCCGCGGTCGTGCTCTGTGACATCGAGGGACTCTCGTACGAGGAGATCGCCGCGACACTCGGCGTGAAGCTCGGCACCGTACGCAGCCGTATCCACCGCGGGCGCTCGCACCTGCGCAAGGCGCTGCAGCACCGTTCGCCCGAGGCCCGTGCCGAGCAGCGCTCGCTGACTGGTGTCCTCGCGGCAGGGGAGGGCGGAGCGTCGTGAGTGGCACAGGTCCGACCTCCGCGGAACAACACCTGGGGGACCGGCTCGCCGCGCTTGTCGACGGTGAGCTCAAACACGACGCCCGTGACCGGGTGCTCGCCCACCTCGCGACCTGTGCCAAGTGCAAGGCCGAGGCTGCCGCCCAGCGGCGCCTGAAAAGTGTCTTCGCCCAGTCGGCCCCGCCCTCTCCCTCCGAGGGCTTCCTTGCCCGCTTGCAGGGCCTTCCAGGCGGACCGGGTGGTGACGGCGACAGTCAGGGAAGACCGCTGGGCCGCTCAGGCCGTTTCGGTGACGGGATCTTCCCTGTGATGCAGCCTCCCGGCAGCCGGGTGGATTCGCCCGCGGGTGAATCTCCGCTGGACGGTTTCGGCTACCTCCCGACCGTGCACGGTTCGGCCGCGGTCCTTCCGGCCGGTCCGGCCCGGCCAGCGTTCCGGATTCACGAGGTCAGCCGCGAGGCCGACCGTTCGCCGTGGCGGGGCCGCAGGTTCGCGTTCGCCGCTGCCAGTGCCGTCTCGCTGGCCGCCATCGCCCTGGGCGGTGCCCTCCCGACGGACGCCGGACCCGATTCCCCGACCCGCGCCGACGGCTCGGGCCGCAGCGTGACACCGCTGGACGCCGATGCGCGTGCGGAGAGCGGCGTCAGCGTCAGCCGCCGAGGCGGTGGTCACGGCGCGCTCGCGGCGCCCGGTACTGACGACCGCCCGGTGTCCCTCGCCATGAACGCCGCTCCGTTGGCGTTCCCCTCGGCATCCCCCCTGCTCGGCACCGGCGGCCTCGCCGGAAACCGGTACGCGCTTCCCGTCCAGACCAATGTGTCCGTGCCTTCGCTGATACGCCCCGGCGGCACCAGCCCGCTGTTCGCCCAGGCCCTCGGCAGCGGACTTTCCACGGCCTCCCCGGAGCCGTCCCGGACCCCCACGTCGGCCGCCGGACTGCCGGTTCCCGCCAACCACGGGCTGCCGCTCCTCCCTCGTCGCTGACACGGGTCCGCGCAGGGCATACGTAAACCTGGTTGAATTCCGACAGGATTCCGGGAGGGACGCCCCCTGCGGGGCGTGCAGAGGCCAGTTGTGGCAGTTGCGGGGAGAGCATGGACGACGGGAAGCCCACCGAGCCGAAGGCGAAGTGGTGGAGCCGGCCCACGGCGGGGCGCAGTACGAGCACAGCGCCCCCGGAGCCGTCGCCCGTCGAGGACGCGGTGCCCCTGGACGCGACCGGAGCGAGCGACGGGGCGGAGCCGCAGCCTGAGGAGTCCGTGGTGGCCGAGGCCGTGCCGCGCGCCCCGCAGCCGCTCCACGAGCCCGACCAGTACAGCACCCCGCCCTACGGCGGCCCCGGTCCCTGGGCACCCGCGCCTCCCGTGCAGCGGCCGGTCCCGACACCGGCGCACGGCACCCCCGTACCGCCGCCCTACGCGGGGACGAACGGCGCGGGCATCACGACGGCCTCCGCGCCGCCCCACGCCCCGCCGGCCGCCTTCCCGCCCCCGACGCCGCTGCCCCAGCAGCCACAGGGCCCGCCGCAGCCCCAGCCCCAACAGCCCCAACAGCCTCCGCTGCCGCAGGGCGGGGCGCAGCCCGCCCAGCCCCAGCCCCCGTCGCCGCAGTGGCTCCAGTACGACCCCTGGGGTGCGCCCCGGCAGCCGCTGATCACCAACCCCGGCACCCCGCTCGGCCCCGACGGCGGCCGGCGGAAGAACCGGCGCGGGTCCGTCCTCGTCGGCGCGCTGCTCCTCGCCCTGGTGGCGGGCGGTATCGGCGGCGGGATCGGCGCGTACATAGAGCGCAACGGCGGCCTCACTCAGCTCGAACTGCCCCAGGACGAACGGAACGGCGGCGGCCGTGCCCCCGACAGCGTCGCCGGTATTGCGGCCAGCGCGCTGCCCAGCGTGGTCACCCTGCATGTCAGCGGCAGCACCGAATCCGGCACCGGCACCGGCTTCGTCCTCGACAACAAGGGACACATCCTCACCAACAACCACGTCGTCGCCCCGGCCGGTTCGTCCGGCGAGATCACCGTGACGTTCAGCGGCGGCGAGACGGCGAACGCCGAGGTCGTCGGCAAGGACAGCGGCTACGACCTCGCCGTGGTCAAGGTCAGCGGCGTCTCGGGACTCAAGCCACTGCCCCTCGGCAACTCCGACAACGTGCAGGTCGGTGATCCGGTGGTGGCCATCGGGGCGCCGTTCGACCTGTCCAACACGGTCACCTCCGGCATCATCAGCGCCAAGGACCGGCCGATCACCGCGGGCGGCGAGAAGGGCGACGGCAGTGACATCAGTTACGTCGACGCGCTGCAGACGGACGCCCCGATCAACCCGGGCAACTCCGGCGGCCCGCTGGTCGACACCGACGCGCACGTCATCGGGATCAACAGCGCCATCCGCGCCGCGGACAGCGGCTCGACCAGCGAGGGAGGCCAGGCCGGTTCCATAGGCCTCGGCTTCGCCATCCCGATCAACCAGGGCAAGCGCGTCGCCGAGGAACTGATCAACACCGGGAAGGCCACTCACCCGGTGATCGGGGTAACGCTCGACATGAAGTACACCGGTGACGGCGCCAAGGTCGGGCAGAAGGGCGCCGACGGCAAGTCCTCCGTCACGCCGGACGGACCCGGCGCCAAGGCCGGGATCGAGCCGGGCGACATCATCACCGAGGTGGACGGCCGACGGGTGCACAGCGGTGAGGAACTGATAGTCAAGATCCGGGCGCACCGGCCGGGTGACCGGCTGGAGCTCAGGCTGACCCGCGGTGGTAAAGACCTCACCATGTCTGTGACGCTCGGCTCGGCGACGGGCACGTGACGGGCCCGGGAAGCTACCGCGCGAGCAGTTTCGGCGGGTACCGTGGGCCGGGTCGAGACCTCATCCGACCTGGTCGCGGAGAATACGAGGAGCCGCAAGGTGTTCAATGACATAGGCCCACTCGAGCTGGTGACGCTCGCGATCATCGGCGTGCTCATCTTCGGTCCGGAGAAGCTGCCCAAGGTCATCCAGGACGCCTCGCGCTTCATCCGCAAGATCCGTGAGTTCTCGGAGAGTGCCAAGGAGGACATCCGCACGGAGCTCGGCCCGGAGTTCAAGGACTTCGACTTCGAGGACCTCAACCCCAAGACGTTCGTCCGCAAGCAGCTCATGGACGGCAATGACGATCTGGGGCTGAAGGAGATCCGGGAGAGCTTCGACCTGCGCAAGGAGGTCGCCGAGGTCACCGATGTGGTCAACGGCCGCGAGCCCGCGTCGGTGGAGGCGAAGAGCGGCGTGTCGGGTGGTTCCGCGGTCACCGCGGCGAACGGCTCGGCGGGCGCTCCCGACCTGCTCAAGAAGCGTGAACAGCCCGCGAAGGACGATCACCCGCCGTTCGACGCAGACGCCACCTGACACCCGTCAATCCCGACTCGTCCGGACGGTATGGCTATTCTCCATCTGTCCGGTTGTGAGGACGCCCGAGGGGGGCGGGCCGCTCCGGACCCTACGGATCGAGGAGGCGGCCGGACAGATGGAGACAACGAGTCGGGTGGGCGCGGATGGTGCGCCGGAAACAGGCACTGCAGAGGGGGTGCCGACGGCCCGGCTCACGGTCGACGGCTATCTGCGGGCGCCGTTCCCCTGGTACGGACTTGACGAGGCCTTCACCGGGCCGCGCTGGCTGATGCAGGTGGGCACCGCCGCGGACGGCACGGTGCAGCACGGCTCCACCGGCCATGGCGACGAGCCCTCGGTGCGGAGTGACGCGGGCGAGGACAGACAGAGATTCGCGGTCGTCGTGACCGTGGCCAGCAGCCCCGTGCGGCGCAGCGGCGACGGCACGGGCGTCCTGGATGCGACGACGGTCTCCTCCGCGGCCTGGCTGGCCGGCTCGGGCCTGCTGGCCTACACCTGGCCCGCGCAGATGGACCACACACTGCGGGACGACTGGCTGGACCAGCAGACGGAGACGGCTTTCGAGCTGGCCGACGATCTGGACGGCCCCGCGTGGTCGGCGCTGTCGCTGCCGGTCGACGGTGTGCCGGTGCCCTTCCACTACCGCGAGTCCGAGTTCGGCTGGGTGCTGGCCGGGTCGGCGCACGGCGGGGTGCACATCGGGGCGTACGGGCGGGGGATGAGCGCGTACGGGCTGGGGTTCTCGGCGGTCGGGGACATCAGGTCGTACGCGTAGCCGTGGGCGGGCCAGGGAGCGTCGCCCCCGGCCCGCCGCGTTCCGTGCGCGGTCAGAACTTGTTGCGCGGGGTGATCCCCAGGGACATGCCGGACAGGCCGCGCCGGCGGCCGCTCAGCTTGTCCGCGATGGAGCGCAGGGCCTTGCCCGCCGGGGAGTCGGGGTCGGACAGGACGACCGGCTTGCCCTCGTCGCCGCCCTCGCGCAGCCGCAGGTCGATCGGGATGGAGCCGAGCACCGGCACCTCCGCGCCGACCGTCCTCGTCAGCCCCTCGGCGACCCGGGCGCCGCCGCCCGACCCGAACACGTCGACCATCTCGTCGCAGTGCGGGCACGGCATGCCCGACATGTTCTCGACGACGCCGACGATCTTCTGATGGGTCTGTACGGCGATCGAGCCGGCCCGCTCGGCCACCTCGGCCGCGGCCTGCTGCGGGGTCGTGACGACCAGGATCTCCGCGTTCGGCACCAGCTGGGCGACGGAGATCGCGATGTCACCGGTGCCCGGCGGCAGGTCGAGCAGCAGGACGTCCAGGTCGCCCCAGTACACATCGGCGAGGAACTGCTGGAGCGCGCGGTGCAGCATCGGCCCGCGCCACACCACGGGGGTGTTGCCCGGGGTGAACATGCCGATGGAGATGACCTTCACGCCGTGCGCGGACGGCGGCATGATCATGTTCTCGACCTGGGTCGGCTTGCCGTCCGCGCCGAGCATCCGGGGCACGCTGTGCCCGTAGATGTCCGCGTCCACGACGCCGACCTTGAGGCCGTCGGCGGCCATGGCGGCCGCCAGGTTCACCGTCACCGACGACTTGCCGACGCCGCCCTTGCCGGAGGCGACCGCGTACACCCGGGTCAGCGAGCCGGGCTGGGCGAACGGCACCTCGCGCTCCGCCGTGCCGCCGCGCAGCGAGGCCGCCAGGTCCTTGCGCTGTTCGTCGCTCATCACATCGAGCGTGACCTCTACCCGTGACACTCCTTCGACGCGGGCCACCGCGTCGGTCACGTTCTTGGTGATCGTCTCGCGCATCGGACAGCCGGAAACGGTGAGATACACCGTGACAGCGACTACACCGTCAGGATCGATCTCGACCGATTTCACCATGCCCAGCTCGGTGATCGGGCGGTGGATCTCCGGGTCGTTCACTGTCGCCAGTGCCTCAAGCACCGCGTCTTCCGTAGCCATACCCCGATAGTACGGGTGCGCGCAACGCTCCTCGAAAGGGTGGTGGCGGGCGACGGGAGGGCGTCAGCGGTCTTCGTCACTCTCGGCCGTGGTCAGCGCCCGGCGGTCGTCCAGGTCCCTCACCAGATCCTCCAGCTCGGAGCGGATCCAGTCGCGGGTGGCGACCTCCCCGAGGCCCATCCGCAGTGCCGCGATCTCCCTGGTCAGGTACTCGGTGTCGGCGATGGAGCGCTCGTTCTGCGCGCGGTCCTGCTCGTGGGTGACCCGGTCGCGGTCGTCCTGGCGGTTCTGCGCGAGCAGGATCAGCGGGGCCGCGTACGAGGCCTGGAGGGAGAGCATCAGGGTCAGGAAGATGAACGGGTACTCGTCGAACCGCAGCTTCTCCGGCGCGACGATGTTCCACACCACCCACACGATGATGATCAGCGTCATCCAGACGATGAACCGTCCGGTCCCCAGGAACCGCGCGATCCGTTCCGAGAACCGGCCGAACGCCTCGGGGTCGTACTCCGGCAGCAGCCGCCGCCCCGGGTCCTTCGGCTGGTCGAGCCGGGTCCTGGGGGTACGGGTCAGGGCCGTCGAGCCGTGCGACGCCCTGGAGCGGTCCTCACCGGCCACGGAGCACCCCCTCGCGGCCGTGGAAGTCGGTCTCCCGCCAGTCGTCGGGCAGCAGGTGGTCGAGCACGTCGTCGACGGTCACCGCACCGAGCAGCGAGCCGCTCTCGTCCACCACCGGCACCGAGACCAGGTTGTACGCCGCCAGATAGCTGGTCACCACCGACAGCGGGGTGTCCGGCGTCAGCGCCACCAGGTCGCTGTCGACGAGCGAGCTGACCAGGGTGAACGGGGGGTCCCGCAGCAGCCGCTGGAAATGCACCGTCCCCAGGTACTTACCCGTGGGGGTCTCGTCCGGCGGCCGGCACACGTACACCTGGGCGGCGAGCGCCGGGGACAGATCGGAGCGGCGGACCCGGGCGAGTGCGTCGGCCACCGTCGCGTCCGGGCGCAGGATGATCGGCTCGGTGGTCATGAGACCGCCCGCGGTCCGCTCCTCGTACGACATGAGGCGCCGCACATCGGCCGCGTCGTCCGGGCGCATCAGCGTCAGCAGCCGCTCCTTGTCCGCCTCGGGCAGCTCGGACAGCAGGTCGGCCGCGTCATCGGGGTCCATCGCCTCCAGGACGTCCGCCGCGCGCTCCTCCTGGAGCTTGCCGATGATCTCCACCTGGTCGTCCTCGGGGAGCTCCTCCAGGACGTCGGCGAGCCGGTCGTCGTCGAGCGCGGCGGCGACCTCCGCCCGCCGCTTCGGGGAGAGGTGGTGCAGGGCGTTGGCCACATCGGTGGGGCGCAGCTTCTCGAACGTGGCGACCAGCGACTCCGCGCCCTGCCCGTGCTCCTCCAGCGAGAAGCCGCTGACCGCCGACCACTCGACCGTCAGGGTCTCGCCCTTGCGGCGCAGCGCCCCGCCCCTGCCCTTGCGGACGTAGTACTTGTCGATCTCCCAGTCGCGGCGGGCCGGCAGCTGCTGGATCGCCACGTCGAGGATGGTGACCTCCTCGCCGCTCTCCACCAGGGTGACCCGCCGGTCAAGGAACTCGCCGAGCACCAGGCGTTCGGTGGGCCGCTGTTCGAAGCGCCGCATGTTGACCACGCCGGTGGTGATGACCTGTCCCGACTCGATGCCCGTCACCCGCGTCATCGGGAGGAAGATCCGGCGCCGGCTCACCACCTCGACGACGATGCCGAGCAGCCGGGGCGGCCGGCCGCCGATCCGGAGCATCGCGACCAGGTCACGGACGCGGCCCACCTGGTCGCCGTTCGGGTCGAAGACCGGCACACCGGAGAGGTGCGAGACGAAGACGCGGGGCGTTCCTGGTGCCATGCCTGCGCCTCCTCCGCCGTCGGTTTACGCATCCGGTTTGTTCTGACAGTTTTTGCACCGTTATGACGGGATCAGGCTAGCCCGTACCGCTGCGGGTCGCCCCGGAGAGCCGTCGGCACGACTCTCTGCCGGAAGGCGTGGGCCGCACGGGTACGCTGCCGTCTGCCACCCCCGCCATGCAGATGAGAGGCAGTGCGCCTGTGACCTCTTTTGTCCCGCCCGTCCGGGCCCGCCGCCGGACCGCCGCCCTCGCCGTCGTGCTCTGCGCGGGGCTGACCGCGGGGCTGACCGCGTGCGCGGGCGAGGATCCGGACGAGGGGACCAACGGCATCGGCAGACTGGACGCACCGGAGATCGAGAAGAAGGCGCGGACCGCGGCGGACTCCTCCGACATGGTCCGGCTGGCCGGCACCCTGGTCAGCAAGGGCGGCACGTACAGACTCGACATGCGGCTCAAGGACAAGGGCGGGGCGGGCTCCGTCACGTCGGGGAAGAGCACTTTCGAGCTGCTCCGGATCGGCGACGTGCTCTATCTCAAGGCGGGAGCCGGCTTCTGGAACCACGACACGAAGGGCGCCGGCGGGACGAGCGACGCGGACGGGGCGGCGGCGGACAAGCTGGACGACAAGTACGTGAAGGTCCCCGAGGACGACCCCACGTACAAGCAGCTGCGCGGATTCACCGACAAGAAGGTGCTGCTCGGCGGGCTGCTCACGCTCCACGGTGAGGTCGGCAAGGGCGACCGCGACAAGGTCGGCGGGGTACGCACCATCCGGATCACGGGCGGCGAGGGCGAGGGCGGCGCGCTCGACGTGTCCCTGGAGGGCAAGCCGTATCCGCTGCGCTTCGCGCGGGGCGGCGGCGGGGGCACCGTCACGCTCGCGGACTGGGGCAAGGACTTCGCGCTGAAGGCCCCGGCCGAGGGCGACACGGTCGACTACGGGCGGCAGCTGCCCAAGTCCTCGTCGTAGGGGCGGGACCGGCTACGGCTTCCTGAGCGAGCGCCTCAGCAGGCGCGGCAGCCCGGCCGGTACCGGCATCCGGGTGGTCGCGGTGGTGGGCAGCGGCGCCGCCGCCCCCGAGGCCGTTGGCAGGTCCGTACGGGAGTCGAGGGGCGTGAGCCGTACGATCCGGCACTCGCGCGCCCAGCGGCCGGGCATCTGCTCGGCGTCCGGTGCGTTCAGCCGCTTTCCCCTGAGCTCGGCGACCGCGGCCTCCCACTCCTCGGAGTGCGGCGCGAGCTGGGCCACCGAGGCCGTCCAGGCGACGAGCCGGCCGCCCTTGTCCTTGCTGCGGACGGTCACCTCGGCGGTGGCACCGTCCGTGAGACCGGCGGGGAGCGGCTGCTCACCGGGACCGTCCCCGACGAAGAGCGCCGCACCCTCGTGCCACACGTGCCACAGGCCCCGCGCGGGCCCGGTGCCGCGCACCCAGACCAGGCCCGACTTCTTGGTGGCCTCCTCGACGAGGGCCGGTCCGAGCAGCGTGTCAGCAGCAGTCATGCCGCAGAGCTTAGACCGGCCCCGGCCTCCGGGCGGTCAGAGCCAGCCGTTGCGCTTGAGCATGCGGTGGATGGAGAAGCAGAGCACCCCGATGAAGCCCAGCACCATCGGATAGCCGTACGTCCAGCGCAGCTCCGGCATGTGTGTGAAGTTCATGCCGTAGACCCCGCAGATCATCGTCGGCACGGCGATGATCGCCGCCCAGGACGTGATCTTGCGCATGTCCTCGTTCTGCGCGACGGTCGCCTGCGCCAGATTGGCCTGGAGGATGGAGTTCAGGAGCTCGTCGAAGCCGACGACCTCTTCCTGCACCCGGACGAGGTGGTCCGCGACGTCCCGGAAGTACTTCTGGATGTCCGGGTCGATGAGCCGCATCGGCCGCTCGCTGAGCAGCTGCATCGGGCGCAGCAGCGGCGAAACGGCCCGCTTGAAATCCAGGACTTCGCGCTTCAGCTGGTAGATCCGGCCCGCGTCCGAACCGCGCGGGCCGCCTTTGTCCGGAGTGGAGAAGACCTCGATCTCCACCTCGTCGATGTCCTCCTGCACCGCGCCCGCCACCGCGATGTACCCGTCGACGACATGGTCGGCGATGGAGTGCAGGACGGCCGACGGCCCTTTGGCGAGCAGCTCGGGGTCGTCCTGGAGCCGGTGGCGCAGCGCGCGCAGCGAGCCGTGGCCGCCGTGCCGCACGGTGATGACGAAGTCCCGGCCGGTGAAGCACATCACCTCGCCGGTCTCCACGACCTTGCTGGTCGCGGTCGGCTCGGCGGGCTCGACGTAGTGAATGGTCTTGAAGACGGTGAACAGGGTGTCGTCGTACCGCTCCAGCTTCGGCCGCTGGTGGGCGTGCACGGCGTCCTCCACGGCCAGCGGGTGCAGCCCGAACTCCCGTGCGATACCGGCGAATTCCTGCTCGGTCGGCTCGTGGAGGCCGATCCAGGCGAAGCCGCCGTTCTCCCGCACCCGGAGCATCGCCTCGTGCGGCGTACGGCACGTGCCGTCCACTTCCGCGAGGCGGCGTCCGTCGCGGTAGACCGCGCAGTCCACGACCGCGCTGGAGGCGGACGGGTCACGGGTGGCGTCGTAACTGCTGTGCAGGGTGTTGGCCCTGCGCAGGGACGGGCGCACCGCAGCGCGCAGGTCACGGATCATCGACATGGCTGGCTCCTTCACGGAGGGCCGTCGGCGAGGGCGTGGAACAGCCCGGAATGGGGACGTGGGCTCACGTCCGCAAAGCGGGCGGCACCGCGGCGGCGCGATGACGGCGTTCGCT
This sequence comes from Streptomyces sp. NPDC050423, assembly GCF_040655445.1. Taxonomy (NCBI): domain Bacteria; kingdom Bacillati; phylum Actinomycetota; class Actinomycetes; order Kitasatosporales; family Streptomycetaceae; genus Streptomyces; species Streptomyces sp. NPDC050423. Next base: position 31,283 of record NZ_JBFAJY010000004.1, on the reverse strand, counting down.
ACAGACAGGTAAAAAAGGAGTGCTCTTCCGTCGTGCGAAAGGCCGTGGGCCTTGACCGGGAAGGCGTCAGATCACAGAAGAAAGGTGTCGAGCGGAAGAGCGGTTGGTACTGCACGGTCGACTTGGATCCACCGCAGCCCCACCTCCTCCGGTCGGTCCCCCGTGGGGGATGACGTTTCGTCGGGACTTGAGAGCAACGCTTCTGCGTGCTGTCCCGACCGGCGGGGTCAGGCTACCAGCCGACACAGGGCCAATCTCTTACTTTGCCCGTTCCATACGCGTCCTATGCTCGCCGCATGGCAGAAATTCTTGCGCTGGTCGAGGCCCGTCTGCGGACGGCCCTGGGTGAACCGGACGCACGCGCGGCAGTGACGTTCCTCGGCACGGACCGGATCGAGGTGCTCAGGTTCATCGACGGCGACGTCGTGAGGTACGCCACGCTCGGCATGTCCGCGCAGCCGATGGCCGACCCGGCCGACTCCCTCGCCGACCCCGTGAAGGGGCCGCGGGCCGAGCTGGTCCTCTCGGTGCGGACCGGCCTCGCCGACACCGACCAAGTGCTGCGCAAGCTTGCCGTGCTGGCCGCGTCGCCGCAGGTGGAGGGGTTGATCGTGGCTCCCGGCGCCTCGCTGGACATCGGAGAACCGCTGTGGCCGGGGGCGCCGTTCAGCGCGGTGCTCGTCGCCGAGTCCGGCGGGCTGGTCGAGGATCTGGAGCTGGACGCGCCCATGGAGGCGGTGCGGTTCCTGCCGCTGCTGCCGATGACGCACAACGAGGCGGCCTGGAAGCGGGTCCGGGGCGCACAGGAGCTCCAGGAGCGGTGGCTGTCCCTGGGGACGGACCTGCGCGACCCGCTGCGTGCCTCGGTCGCCCTGGACTGACGGAGAGGGCGCGAGCGTCTCGCGGTGGCGCTGGAGCGATGCCGGTGAGACGTACGGGACAGCCGAAGGCCCCGCCGCGCGGTGAGGAGGTGGCCGCGGGCGGGGCGGGTACGGGGCGACCGGTTCGGCTGCCTCGGGCGCCTCGGTTGCCTCAGTTGGCGAAGACCGTGACGCCGTCCTCGGTGGTGTGCTTCGGTTCCAGCTCCTGCGCCTCGTGCGTCAGCGACGAGCGCCGTACCCGGATGACGATCGCACCGATGACCGCGGCGGCGGCGGCGATCACGAACGGGATGTGGATGTTGCTCCACTCCTCGATCTTCGGGGCCAGGAAGGGCGCGGCGGCCGCGGCGAACCAGCGGACGAAGTTGTATCCGGCGCTGGCCACCGGGCGCGGCGCGTCGGACACCCCGAGGGCCAGCTCCGTGTAGACGGTGTTGTTCATGCCGATGAAGGCACCGGAGACGATCGTGCAGACGATCGCCGCGGTGTGGCTGCCGTAGCCGAGGATCACCAGGTCGGCGGCGAGCAGCACCAGTGAGGCACCGACCACCTTGAGCGAGCCGAAGCGCTTCTGCAGCCTCGGCGCGACGAGCACCGAGAAGACCGCGAGCAGCAGGCCCCAGGCGAAGAAGACGGCGCCGGACTTGTACGGCGACATGTTCAGCACGAACGGCGTGAACGCCAGGATCGTGAAGAACGCGTAGTTGTAGAAGAACGCCGAGGTGGCGACGGAGGCGAGCCCGCCGTGGCCGAGCGCCTTGATCGGGTCGAGCAGTGACGTCTTACGGGCCGGCCTGGGCTGTTCCTTGAGGAACGCCGTGATGCAGACGAAGCCGATCGCCATCAGCGCGGCCGTGCCGAAGAACGGGTAGCGCCAGCTGGCGTCACCGAGCAGCGCGCCGAGCAGCGGCCCGCAGGCCATGCCGAGGCCGAGCGCCGACTCGTACAGCAGGATCGCCGCCGAGCTGCCGCCCGCCGCCGCACCGACGATCACGGCGAGCGCGGTCGATACGAACAGGGCGTTTCCCAGGCCCCAGCCGGCCCGGAAGCCGACGAGTTCCGCGACGGAGGACGAGGTGCCGGAGAGCGCGGCGAAGACCACGACGAGCGCCAGCCCGGCCAGCAGCGTCTTGCGCCCGCCGATGCGGCTGGAGACGAAGCCGGTGACCAGCATCGCGACGGCGGTGATCAGGAAGTAGGAGGTGAAGAGCAGGGACACCTGGCTCGGCGTCGCATCGAGGCCCTTGGCGATGGACGGCAGAATCGGGTCCACCAGGCCGATTCCCATGAACGCGACAACAGAGGCGCCCGCCGTGGCCCAGACGGCCTTCGGCTGGCGCAGGATGCTGGCCGTCCCTTGATCGAACGGATCCTCTCCCTGCATGGGTCTACTCGCTCTCCACTAGATCGTTGTGTTATGCACAGAATAAGTTAGAGAGACTAATAAATGCAAGCTACATCTAAATCCCCTGGTGGGAGCCCCGCTGCGGAAGGGTGATCGTCCTTGACGCGGCGGCGGCCGGGGAGGACGGTTGGTTGGTATGAGGGGCGAACCCAGTTGCCCGAAGTGCGGAGGCCGGGTCAAGGCGCCCGGTTTCTTCGACGACACCTGGCAGTGCGACGTGCACGGCAGTGTGTACCCGATGCAGCCGGTCATCCCGCCCAGTGTCGAGGCGCTCGGTGTGGTGGTGCACCGCGCCCGGGTCCCGGTGTGGATGCCCTGGCCGCTCCCGGTGGGCTGGCTCTTCACCGGTGTGGCGTGCGCGGGCGACGACCGCGGCGGCGGCCGGGCCACCGCCGTCGCCTGCTCGGGACCGGGGCCGCTCGGCGGCATCGGTGAGCTGCTGCTCGTCGCCGAGGAGCTCGGCGTCGGACTCGGTGCGCGGTACGCCGGTGTCGACGGCCCCGACCCGGGCCCGTACCTGCGGGTGGACGGGCCGCCGGACGTCAAGGTGCTCGCCGCCGGCCGCCCGACCCCGCTCTGGCACGTGAAGGGCGCCCCCGGAGACCGGGCGGTCTTCGCGGGCGAGGCGTGCGGCCTGTGGCTCTGGGCGGTCGTCCGGCCCGAGCAGTCGGGACTCCTGATGTACGACGAGCTGGTGCTGACCGATCTGCGAGACGCCGAAGGAGAGGTCGACCTCGTACCCTGCGGCGCGCTCACGCCCCGGCTGCTGGGCGGGCCCTGAGAGGCTGCCGGGCGGCCTCCGGCCGGGTCCGGAATCCACCCGTCCGCCGGTTATCCTTGGGCGTCCCCCATCCGGCCGCGAGCACTGGAGTCCGCGTCGTGCGCATCGACCTGCACACCCACTCCACCGCGTCGGACGGTACGGACACCCCCGCCGAGCTGGTCCGCAACGCCGCCGCCGCGGGTCTGGACGTCGTCGCCCTCACCGACCACGACACGGTCCGCGGGCACGCCGAGGCGCTGGCGGCCCTGCCCGAGGGCCTCACCCTGGTCACCGGCGCCGAGCTGTCCTGCCGGCTCGACGGCGTGGGCCTGCACATGCTGGCGTACCTCTTCGACCCCGACGAGCCCGAGCTGGCGCGCGAGCGCGAGCTGGTGCGTGACGACCGGGTGCCGCGCGCCATGACCATGGTGCGCAAGCTCCAGGAGCTGGGTGTGCCGGTCGAGTGGGAGCGGGTCGCCCGGATCGCCGGGGAGGGATCGGTCGGGCGGCCGCACATCGCCACCGCACTGGTCGAGCTCGGCGTCGTCGCGACCGTCTCCGACGCCTTCACCCCGCAGTGGCTCGCCGACGGCGGCCGCGCCCACGCCGAGAAGCACGAGCTCGACCCGTTCGACGCGATCCGGCTGGTCAAGGCCGCCGGCGGCGTCACCGTCCTCGCCCATCCCGCCGCCGTCAAACGCGGCAACGTGGTCTCCGAGTCCGCGATCGCGAAGCTGACCGCCGCGGGGCTCGACGGCATCGAGACCGACCACATGGACCACGACGAGCCGACCAGGGCCAGACTCCGCGGGCTCGCCCGCGAGCTGGGGCTGCTGACCACCGGGTCGAGCGACTACCACGGCAGCCGCAAGACCGTACGGCTCGGCGAGAACGCCACCGACCCCGAGATCTACGGCGAGATCACCCGGCGCGCCACGGGAGCCTTCCCGGTGCCGGGAGCCGGCGGACCGCTCGCCCCGTAACGGCCCACACACCACCCTCACCCGGCCGCGCCGCAGCGCGACGCCGTCCCGTTCCACCCCCGCGCACCGGTCTGCCGCGGCTGCCGCCAGGACCCTTCGGCGGACGCCGGTCCGGCACCTGTCCGGTGCGCTGCCCCCAGCCGAATTCCCGCTCTCTCCCCGCAAGGCTCACTGTGTTCGACGTCGCTGTCTTCGGATCCCTTTTTCTCACGCTTTTTGTGATTATGGATCCGCCCGGAATCACCCCGATCTTCCTGGCCCTCACCGCCGGCCGCCCCGCCAAGATGCAGCGCAGAATGGCACTCCAGGCGGTCTCCGTCGCCTTCGGCGTGATCGCCGTCTTCGGTGTGCTGGGCCAGCAGATCCTGGACTACCTGCATGTCTCCGTACCCGCGCTGATGATCGCTGGCGGACTGCTCCTGCTGCTGATCGCGCTGGATCTGCTGACCGGCAAGACCGACGAGCCGACGCAGACGAAGGACGTCAACGTGGCGCTCGTACCCCTGGGCATGCCGTTGCTCGCCGGTCCCGGCGCGATCGTCTCGGTGATCCTCGCCGTGCAGCACGCCGACAGCGTGGGGAGCCAGGTCTCGGTCTGGACGGCGATCGTCGCCATGCACGTCGTGCTCTGGCTGACCATGCGCTACTCGCTGCTGATCATCCGGGTCATCAAGGACGGCGGCGTCGTGCTCGTCACCAGGCTGGCCGGGATGATGCTGTCCGCCATCGCCGTGCAGCAGATCATCAACGGTGTCACCCAGGTCATCCAGAACGCCTGACCCGGCCCGCGCACCACAGCGCCCCCGCACGGTCCATCCGTGCGGGGGCGCTTCGTCTTTATGTCCGTAAAGCGTTACGAAGCCGAGGTGTCGGCCGGGCGGATATAGATGCGCTGGCCCAATGCCGCGGCCTGCTGCACGATCCGGTTGACGGAGGCGGCGTCCACGACGGTGCTGTCCACGGCGGTACCGTCGACATCGTCGAGTCGCATGATCTCGAAGCGCATAAGGCTTCCCTTCGTCTGATCCTCCTGCTGGAGAACTACTGGGAGGACGGGTGACCCGTCCGCAAGGATGAGGAGCGCCAGGCTGTACGTCTCGCGCCCCACGGGGTGTACAACGGCTTGCCTCCTGCAATCATTCCCTACGCTAAGGAAATTTTTTGGATGTCTAAGCACCAGCAGGTAACCGATCATGCGCGGACGACGACATCCGCGACGAGGCCCGTATGAACGAGGCAGAGATCGGCGAGCGCCTGGACCGCACCAATGAACTGCTCCAGCGCGTGCTCGCCGAGGTGTCGAAGACCCCCTCGACCCACGCGATCTTCGTGGACGCGGGCTACGTGTACGCCGCGGCGGGACTGCTCGTCACCGGCACCGAGGACCGGCGCTCCTTCGACCTCGACTCGGAGGGGCTGATCGAGGCCTTCATCGACAAGGCCCGCACGATCTTCGCGGACAGCAGACTCCTGCGCGTGTACTGGTACGACGGGGCCAGGCGCCGGATCCACACCGTCGAGCAGCAGTCCATCGCGGAACTGCCCGACGTCAAGGTCAGGCTCGGCAACCTCAACGCCAACAACCAGCAGAAGGGCGTCGATTCACTCATCCGCACCGACCTCGAATCCCTCGCCCGCCACCGTGCCATCAGCGACGCCGCACTCGTCGGCGGCGACGAGGACCTGGTCTCGGCCGTCGAGGCCGCACAGGGGTACGGGGCCCGCGTCCACCTGTGGGGCATCGAGGCCGGAGAGGGCCGCAACCAGGCCGAACCGCTGCTCTGGGAGGTCGACAGCCAGCGCACCTTCGACCTCGACTTCTGCCGCCCCTACGTGACCAGACGACCCGTCACCACCTACGAGGACGACTCCCCGGCGCCCTCGCGCGACGACGTCCGGTTCGTCGGTACGCAGATCGCCGCGACCTGGCTCTCCGCCCGCGGCCGCGACTCCCTGGCCGATCTGCTCCCCGGGCACCCGTATCTGCCGGGCTCCGTCGACCAGGACCTGCTGGTCGAGGCCGAACGCCTGCTCCAGCACTCGCTGCGCGGCCACGCCCATCTGCGGCGGGCGCTGCGCGACGGTTTCTGGCAGCACCTTCAGTCGCAGTACTGACCCTGCCGTCGTCGCGGGGCGCCGGCGCCGCCTACAGGCTGTCCCAGAAGGAGACCAGCGCGGCCGCCGTCGGCTCCGGCCGGTCCGTGTTGGGGGAGTGCTCGGCGCCCTCGACCCGGGTCCGGTGGGCGCCCAGCCGGCGTGCCATCCCGTCGAGCAGGGGCACCGGCCAGGCGTCGTCGCGTTCGCCGGAGATCACATGGACCGGCAGTCCGGTGGCGGCCACCTCGGCCACCCGGTCGGGCTCGGTGGCCAGCCGGCGGCCGGTGGCGATCAGCTGGGCGGGTGTGTGGCGCATCCAGCGCCGCCGCAGGTCCTCGCCGTCACTCTCGGCCTCCGCGGGCGGGTCGAAGGCGCGCATGGCCTCCCAGACCTCGTCCATGTCCATGGTCGCGAGCGCGTCACCCAGGATCTTCAGCCTGACCTGCTGGGCCTCGACGACCGCGGCGGGCCCGGAGGACATCAGGGTCAGCGACCGGAACGGTGCCGGGTCGAGGATTGCGGCAGCGCGTGCGATCAGCCCGCCGAGCGAGTGCCCGAGCAGGTGGACCGCGCTGTCACCGAGACCGAGCGCGGCCGTCTGCGCGAGTGCGTCACGCGCCAACTCGTCCTGCGCGTAGGCCTCCTGGCGGTCGGGCCCGGCGCTCTCGTACTGCCCGCGCCCGTCAACGGCGACGGCACGGTAGCCGGCGTCGGCGAGCGGTTCCAGCAGTGCGATGAAGTCCTCCTTGCTGCCGGTGAAGCCGGGCAGCAGGAGAGCGGTGCCGCGTCCGGCGGTACGCGGGGAGGCGTCCAGCACGGCGAAGTCCCCGCGCGAGGTGCGCAGCGTACGGGCACGGGCGCAAGGGGGCGGGGTGAAGGTGGGTGGCCGGCTCATGGGACGAGGTTACGACCTCGTCCGCCACGACCCGTCCGGCGGCACATGACCACCCCCGTGCCGTGAAACGCCCGACGGGCCCGAGGGAATCCCTCGGGCCCGTCGGGCACTCGACGCCGGCCGGCCGGGGCGTGGCCCCGCCGCTGCCGGCGCCGGGCTCAGCTCTCGGTCTTGGCGGCAGCCGCTCGCGGCGCCCGCCGCCTGCGCGGCTTGGCCTCGCCCTCGGCCCCGGCTTCCGCCACGGCCTCCGTCTTCGGCTTAGCGGCCGCACGGGTGCGACGACGCGGCCTGGTGTCCGTCTCGGGCTCGGCGATCGGCGCGATCTGGAAGTCGACCTCGTCCTCGGCCGGCTTGATCACCCGGGCGCGGCGGCGCGGCTTGGTCACCGTCTTCGCCTCGGGGGCGGACTCGGCCACGGGGGCGGTCTGGAAGTCGACCTCCTCCGTCACCGGCTTCACGACCCGGGCGCGGCTGCGACGCGGCTTGGCCTCCGTCACGGCCTCGACCGCCACCTCGACCGCGACATCGGCCTTGGCGGCCCTGGTCCTGGTCTTCACCGCGGGCTCGGTGTCGATGACGACGACCGGGGTCTGCGCCACGTCCACCGCGGCCTCGGCCGCGACGTCCGGGGCGCCGACACGGCCCCGCCGGCGCCGGCGGGGCGTACGCGGTTCAGCGGAGCCGTCGGTGACCGCAGGGGTCTCGACGGCCTCGGCGGCCTCGGTGGCCGGTGCGGGCACCGTGGCGGCGACCTCTTCGGCGGCGGAGCCGCCCCGGGTGCGACGACGCTGACGCGGCGTGCGCGGGGGGCGCTCCTCGCGGACGGCGGGCGCCGCGGCGGGGGCGGACTTGCGGCCGCGGCCGCCCGTCTCGCCGAGGTCCTCGACCTCCTCGGCCCGCAGGCCGGCGCGGGTGCGCTCGGTACGCGGCAGGACACCCTTGGTGCCGGCCGGGATGTCCAGTTCCTCGTACAGGTGCGGAGAGGTGGAGTACGTCTCGGGCGGGTCCGGGAACTTCAGGTCCAGCGCCTTGTTGATCAGCTGCCAGCGCGGGATGTCGTCCCAGTCGACCAGCGTGATCGCGATGCCCTTGGCACCCGCGCGGCCGGTCCGGCCGATCCGGTGGAGGTAGGTCTTCTCGTCCTCGGGCGACTGGTAGTTGATGACGTGGGTGACACCCTCGACATCGATACCGCGGGCCGCGACGTCCGTGCAGACGAGTACGTCCACCTTGCCGTTGCGGAAGGCGCGCAGCGCCTGCTCACGGGCGCCCTGGCCGAGGTCGCCGTGGACCGCGCCGGAGGCGAAACCGCGCTTCTCCAGCTGCTCGGCGATGTCGGCCGCGGTCCGCTTGGTGCGGCAGAAGATCATCGCGAGTCCGCGGCCGTTGGCCTGCAGGATGCGCGAGACCATCTCGGGCTTGTCCATGTTGTGCGCGCGGTAGACGTACTGCGCGGTGTTCTTGACGGTCGTGCCCTCGTCGTCGGGCGAGGTGGCGTTGATGTGCGTCGGCTGCGACATGTAGCGACGCGCCAGACTGATGACCGCACCCGGCATGGTCGCCGAGAACAGCATGGTCTGCCGCTTGGCCGGCAGCATCGTGATGATGCGCTCGACATCGGGCAGGAAGCCCAGGTCCAGCATCTCGTCGGCCTCGTCGAGGACGAGGACACGGATGTGCGAGAGGTCGAGCTTGCGCTGGCCCGCCAGGTCGAGGAGCCGGCCCGGGGTGCCGACGATCACGTCGACGCCCTTCTTGAGGGCCTCCACCTGGGGCTCGTACGCCCGGCCGCCGTAGATCGCGAGAACGCGGACGTTACGGACCTTGCCTGCGGTCAGCAGGTCGTTGGTGACCTGCTGGCAGAGCTCGCGGGTGGGGACGACGATCAGTGCCTGCGGCGCGTCGGTCAGCTTCTCGGGCGCGGCCCGGCCGGCCTCGACGTCCGCGAGGACGGTGACGCGCTCCAGCAGCGGCAGGCCGAAACCGAGCGTCTTGCCGGTGCCGGTCTTGGCCTGTCCGATGACATCGGAGCCGGAGAGCGCTACGGGGAGCGTCATCTCCTGGATGGGGAAGGGGGACATGATGCCGACGGACTCAAGGGCCTCGGCTGTCTCGGGAAGAATCCCGAGGTCTCGGAACGTAGTCAGGGTATTGCCTCTTCTGTGAAACGCGGTCCGAGGCGAACGAAGGGGGTCGTACCGTGCCGGGGTTGGTCATCCGGCCGTGGATGGGCCGGGTGGCGCGGGACCACTGCCGTCGCTCGAGCGCTCGTGCCGCTGAGGGGGCCCCTCATCTGCGGTCGCACGTGGTGTACGCATCGCGTGGAGGGCTGTCGGGTCGGAGCCGATCGGGCCACCGACCGGGCATCCTCATTCAATTTCGCGCCACGAGCAGTTGCAAAATGCTCAGTAAGCGCAATACCACTGTACCCCGGATTCGCGCATCTGTGTTGAGCGAATTCATCGGAACGGTATGAGGGCAGTCGGCGGCCGGACCCTTCCGCCCGCCGGCGGGCGGGCTATTCTGCGCTTCATGGAGACGCCTGACAACGCCACGGAAACCCCCGCATCCACCAGAATCGCTGACCAGGACTGGGCCACCGCGTCCACGGAGCCGCAGTACCGGGCCGCTGTCGTGGACCTGCTGGGAGCACTCGCCTACGGGGAGCTGGCGGCCTTCGAGAGGCTCGCCGAGGACGCGAAACTCGCGCCGACGCTGGGTGACAAGGCGGCGCTGGCGAGGATGGCGTCCGCGGAATTCCATCATTTCGAGCGGCTGACCGACCGGCTGACGGCGATCGAGGTGGAGCCGACCGGCGCGATGGAGCCGTTCGCCAAGGCGCTCGACGACTTCCACCGCCAGACCGCTCCGTCGGACTGGCTGGAAGGCCTGGTCAAAGCCTATGTCGGTGACTCGATCGCCAGTGACTTCTACCGTGAGGTGGCGGCCCGGCTCGACTCGGACACCCGCTCCCTCGTGCTCGCCGTGCTCGACGACACGGGCCACGGCAACTTCGCCGTGGAGAAGGTGCGCGCCGCGATCGAGGCGGACCCCAGGCTCGGCGGCCGGCTCGCGCTGTGGGCGCGCCGGCTGATGGGCGAAGCGCTCTCGCAGGCGCAGCGGGTGGTGGCCGACCGCGACGCGCTGTCGACCATGCTGGTGGGCGGGGTGGCCGGCGGATTCGATCTGGCCGAGGTCGGCCGGATGTTCTCGCGGATCACCGAGGCGCACACCAAGCGGATGGCCACCCTGGGTCTCGCGGCGTAGGGCCGCCCCCGCGGGGCCGGGGTGGCGGCCTCAGGCCGCCGACCGGCTCAGACGGCGGCTGCGCGGCCGGATGAGCAGGGACACCGTCACCGCGGAGATGAGCGCCGCGCCGATCAGTGTCGCCGCCGCGTGGCCGGCGCCCAGCACCGAGTGCATCAGATACAGGCCGAACAGAGCTCCCAGCGCTCCGGTGCCGAAGACGGCCCGGGGGGACGGCAGGCGGGGCGACAGGGAGCGGAGGGCCGCCCAGGAGAGGGCGAGTCCGAGCACGACGGAGCCCAGGGTTTCCAAGATCACAGACGATCACCTCGCAGGTACGGGGCGGGCAATTCGGTCGTAGGCGGTACTACCCCCGGGCCGCGGAACGCAATCCTCCCGCGGACAGGCTTCGCTCAGCCGTCGTACAAAACGGCCGCGGTGCGGGCCGGTCGCACGGATCGCACCCCGGGTACGACGGAAAGCGGCCCGGCGGGGAATCCCCGCCGGGCCGCCTCCACGGTCACTGTGTCCGTGCGCGCCGCTACAGCGCGCCGAACCCCACCCGTCGTGCGCTGGGCTCGCCGATCTCCACGTAGGCGATCCGGTCGGCCGGCACCAGGACCTTGCGGCCCTTCTCGTCCGTGAGGCTGAGCAGCTGCGCCTTGCCGGCGAGAGCCTCGGAAACCGCGCTCTCGACCTCTTCGGCGGAAAGCCCGCTCTCCAGAACGATCTCCCGGGGCGTGTGCTGCACCCCGATCTTGACCTCCACGGCTATGTCCCTCCGACGGTCAGTCCCTGCGCGGTGAACCGCGCCGTACGCAGCACACATTAGCCCGCTGAAGGGACCGGCCCGGTCCCCGCGGGCAACGCCCGCAGCGAACACGGGCGCCGGCCGCCGCGCTCAGTGCTGATCGATGCCGTGCAGCGGGAAGCCCGCGATGCCCCGCCAGGCCAGCGAGGTGAGCAGCTGCACCGCCGTGTCGCGCGGGATGGCGGACCGGCTGGAGAGCCAGTAGCGGGCGACCACCTGGGACACCCCGCCCAGGCCGACCGCGAGCAGCATGGACTCGTCCTTGGACAGGCCCGTGTCACCGGCGATCACGTCGGAGATCGCCTCGGCGCACTGCAGCGAGACCCGGTCGACCCGCTCGCGCACGGCGGGCTCGTTGGTCAGGTCCGACTCGAAGACCAGCCGGAAGGCACCGCCCTCGTCCTCGACGTACGCGAAGTAGGCGTCCATCGTCGCGGCCACGCGCAGCTTGTTGTCGGTCGTCGACGCGAGCGCCGTGCGCACCGACTGGAGCAGCGACTCGCAGTGCTGGTCGAGCAGGGCCAGGTAGAGCTCCAGCTTGCCCGGGAAGTGCTGGTAGAGCACCGGCTTGCTGACCCCGGCCCGCTCCGCGATGTCGTCCATCGCGGCGGAGTGGTAGCCCTGTGCGACGAAGACCTCCTGGGCGGCGCCCAGGAGCTGATTGCGTCGGGCGCGACGCGGCAGGCGAGTGCCCCGCGGGCGCGCCGCCTCGGTCTGCTCGATGGCTGTCACGCCGCCTCCCAAATTTGTGATCCGACACAGCCGTTCCGTACTCGCTGCGCCATACCGCCATCGTACTTTCGGGTAACCCGGGTATGCGCGGCGCGGACGCAGAATTTCACGGACCGGACGACTGCGGTAGCCACAGATTCTCCGAACCTGTGGCGCACAGCGGGACGTATCAGCGGTAATCGTCCTCGTCGTGGGGGACGACGCGGGTCTGTTCCGCCGCGTCCGCCTCGTTCGCGTGGTTCCGGTCGAGCTCCGTCAGTGGTTCGTCGCTCTCGGGGCGCAGCTCCGCCTGCTGCTCGGCGGCGTCCGCCTCGGGTGTCTCCTGGTCGGGTTCGTCCGGCTGGACGTCCTCGAAGGTCTCCGGATCACTGGGGTCGACCGTCATGGTGGCTCCCTTCCTTGCTCCGAGCCTAGGAGCAAGGTCCCGATGCCGCGATGCGGTGTGTGACGGCGAACACATGAATCGCGGTGTGATCGTCTCGTAACATTGCCGCATGTCTTCGACCGAGCTGCCGGGAGTCCGTGCCGCCGCCGCAGCGGTGGCCCCCACGGTGGGCGCCGTCAGGGTTGCGGAGGGCGAGAGACTCCGCTCCGTCACGCTGGCCGGACTCACGCTGTCCGTCCGTTCGCGGCCGCCGGAGCGGACGGGCCTGGCGCCCGCCCTCTATGTGCACGGGCTCGGCGGCTCCTCGCAGAACTGGTCGGCGCTGATGCCGCTCCTCCAGGACGTGCTGGACGGCGAGGCCGTCGATCTGCCCGGCTTCGGGGACTCCCCGCCGCCGGACGACGGGAACTACTCCGTCACCGGTCACGCCCGCGCGGTGATCCGCTTCCTGGACGCGGGGGAGCGCGGGCCCGTCCACCTGTTCGGCAACTCGCTCGGGGGCGCGGTGGCGACCAGGGTCGCGGCGGTCCGCCCCGACCTGGTGCGCACGCTCACCCTGATCTCGCCCGCGCTCCCCGAGATCAGGGTGCAGTGGTCGGCCGCGCCGACGGCACTGCTCGCCGTTCCGGGGCTCGTATCCCTGTTCTCCCGGATGACCCGCGACTGGAGCGCGGAAGAACGCACCCGCGGAGTCATGGCACTCTGTTACGGCGATCCGGCACGCGTCTCCGAGACGGGCTTCCGTGCGGCGGTGGCCGAAATGGAGCGACGGCTTGAACTGCCGTACTTCTGGGACGCCATGGCACGCTCGGCACGTGGCATCGTCGATGCGTACACACTGGGCGGCCAGCACGGACTGTGGCGTCAGGCCGAGCGTGTGCTCGCACCGACCCAGCTCGTGTACGGCGGACGGGACCGGCTCGTCTCGTACCGGATGGCACGCAGGGCGTCCGCGGCATTCCGTGACTCGCGGCTGCTGACACTGCCCGACGCCGGGCACGTGGCGATGATGGAGTACCCGGAGGCGGTCGCCCAGGCGTTCCGGGAACTGCTCGACGAATACGGCGGGAGCTGATCCGGGGCGTGGGACGACACAGTCGAAAAGGCGCTGCGCCCAAGGCGCCCGATGCCGGGCCCGCCCCGGCGGACGCGGGCGCCGGGCGCGAGGGCACCCGGCCCGCACCCGGCAGCGGCCGGCGCAGACGGCCGGGCGAGGTGCCGCCGGGCGCCGAGGGCAACACCCCGTTCCAGGGCGCGCCCCAGGTGCGCGGCGGCCACCCCGAACAGCGCGAACCCGGTGGCGGCTGGGGCGACGGGCCGACGGAGCGGCCGGGGGGGGCGCGCGGGGGGGGGGGCGCGGCGGGGGGGGGGGGGGGGCGGGGGGGGGGGGCCCCCCCCGGGTCAAAACACGCACCAAACCCGCGATGGGGGGT
>NZ_JBFAJY010000004.1:0-17642 GCF_040655445.1 Streptomyces sp. NPDC050423 | reverse complement strand
AACCGCGCGCCCGCGGGGGGGGCTGGGGCGCCGGGCCGCCGGAGCGGCCGGGTCCGCCGCGCGGCGGACCCGGCCGTACCGGTGTCCAGGCGTCGGCGCCCCCGCGTCCGCAGGCGCCGCGGAACGCGCAGGGGACCGGCACCAGGCCGCTGATACCGGGACCGCGAAAGGAGTTCGTCGAGGCCTTCGACGCCCCGCCCGCCCGGCCGACTCGCGGCCCGGCACCGGAGCCGGCCGCCCCCGCCGATCCGTACAGCTCCGCCGGTGACGGGGACGAGCGGCCGCCGGCCGGCGGCGACGGCGCGCCCAAGGACTCCAGGGGCGGCAGGGGCCGCACCTTCACCGGTATCGCGGCCGCCGCGGTGACCACGGTGCTCGCGGTGGTCGTGGCGGGCCAGGTCGCGCACGACAGCGGTCGCCGCACGGGCGGTGCCGCCCAGGCCGCGGGCGTCGGCCGGGACGGCACCGACGACACCTCCCGCTCGGACAGCAGGAAGACCCCCGCCCCCAAGGCGGCGGTCAAGCCCCTTTCGTACGAGCAGAAGATGGCCAAGGCCTATCCGCTGGCACCGAAGCTCAAGGGTTCGGGGAGATTCGAGGTCGTACCCGGCGCGGCGAAGGCTCCGGGCAAGGGGCACAAGTACCGCTACCGGATCGATGTCGAGAAGGGGCTCGGGCTCGACTCCGCTCTCTTTGCCGAGGCGGTCCAGAAAACCCTTAATGATGAACGCAGTTGGGCGCACGACGGCGAGATGACCTTCGAACGGATTTCCGTCGGCGATCCGGATTTCGTGATCACGCTGGCCAGTCCGGGAACCACCGGCGTCTGGTGCGAGAAGTCGGGGCTGGACACGACGCAGGACAACGTCTCCTGCGACTCCGCCGCCACCGAGCGCGTGATGATCAATGCCTATCGCTGGGCCCAGGGGTCGTCCACCTTCGGTCCGGACAAGCTCTACTCCTACCGTCAGATGCTGATCAACCACGAGGTGGGCCACCGGCTGGGGCACAACCATGTGAGCTGCGGCACGCCGGGCAGGCTCGCTCCGGTGATGCAGCAGCAGACCAAGTCGCTGAACATCAACGGCATCAAGTGCCTTCCCAACGCCTGGGTGTATCCGACCGGTTGAGGCCGGCCCGCGCCCGCCCGAACGGTCGCGGGGCCGGCGGCCGGGGGTCGGTTTCCCGCCCCGTGGGGACCGCCCTCCGGGCAGCCTGTCCGAATGGTGAGACCATCGTCTCGTATCGCGTTGACATCGGGCAGGCGGTCGGCCCATATTTCTCGGCATGTCACGCAGCCTCGTCACCTCCGATCGCGCCGCCATTGAGCTGGCGCTCATCGGTGTGACCGGGCACAGCGTCGCCGACGTCGACTGTTGCTGACGCCTGCCCGAGTGCGCGTCGGCCCCCTCCTCCGAGCCTGATGGCCCGGACGGAACCTCCACGGCTGCCGCACCGGGCGTACTCCGTCCGCAGGCGCGGCAGTTCCAGTGTTCCGGTCCCTGTACCGACCGGTCGTGTGCACATGCCTCTCGTCGCCGCCTGCACGGATTCGCTTCTGTCTCCCTCATTCAGGCAGTTCTCCGAGAGGTCACCTTCCGATGCGTCAACCGTCCGTCATATCGCGCCGCGCAGCAGCGGCCGCCGCAGTACTCGTCGTGGCCGCGGGCGCCGCGGCCTGCGGGCCCGAGGGCAGCAGCAAGGGCGGCGACGGCAGCTCCGGCGCGGCGGGCGCGCCCCGGAAGGGCGGCACGCTCACCGTCCTCAACAGCGCCCCGCAGGAGGACTTCGACCCCGCCCGGCTCTACACCTCCGGCGGCGGCAACGTCCCCTCGCTCGTCTTCCGTACGCTCACCACCCGCAACCGGGAGGACGGCGCCGCCGGCGCGAAGGTCGTCCCCGACCTGGCGACCGACCTGGGCACGCCCAGCAAGAACGCCACCGTCTGGACGTACACGCTCAAGGACAACCTCAAGTACGAGGACGGCAGCGCGATCACGAGCGCCGACATCAAGTACGGCATCGAGCGCTCCTTCGCCGCCGAACTGTCCGGCGGCGCGCCCTACCTGCGCGACTGGCTGATCGGCGGCGCCGGCTACCAGGGCCCGTACAAGGACAAGAAGGGCCTCGACTCGATCGAGACGCCCGACGCGAAGACGATCGTCTTCCACCTCAACAAGCCCGAGGGCGAGTTCCCCTTCCTGGCCACCCAGACCCAGACCACTCCGGTACCGAAGGCCAAGGACACCGGCACGAAGTACGAGGAGCACCCGCTCTCCTCCGGCCCGTACAAGGTCGTCAAGAACGAGGGCGACGGCGAGCGCCTCACCCTGGAGCGCAACACCTACTGGTCGGCCGCCACCGACGAGGAGCGCAAGGCCTACCCCGACCGGATCGACGTCCGCTCCGGGCTCGACTCCGCCGTCATCAACCAGCGGCTGTCCGCCTCGCAGGGCTCCGACGCCGCCGCAGTCACCACCGACACCAACCTCGGCCCGGCCGAGCTCGCCAAGGTCAGCGGCGACAAGAAGCTCGCGGCCCGGGTCGGCACCGGCCACTTCGGCTACACCAACTACATCGCCTTCAACCCGAAGGTGAAGCCGTTCGACAACCCGAAGGTGCGCCAGGCGATCTCCTACGCCGTCGACCGCAGCTCCGTCGTCAACGCCGCGGGCGGCTCCTCGCTCGCCGAGCCCGCCACCACCTTCCTGCCCGACCAGAGCTCGTTCGGCTACACGCCGTACGACGCCTTCCCGGCAGGGAAGAACGGCAACGCGGCCAAGGCGAAGGAGCTGCTGAAGGAGGCCGGTTACCCCAAGGGGCTGACCGTCACCCTGACGCACAACAACGAGAAGAACTTCGCGACCAGCCCGGAGATCGCCACCGCGCTCCAGGAGGCGCTGAAGAAGGCCGGGATCACCGTCAAGCTCCGGGGCCTGGAGTCCAACGCCTACTCCGACACCGTCTACAACGTGAAGACCGAGCCCGGCTTCTTCCTCGGCGGCTGGGGCGCCGACTGGCCCTCCGGCGGACCCTTCTTCGCTCCGGTCTTCGACGGACGCCAGATCGTCAGGGCCGGCTACAACTTCAACTCCGCCCAGCTCGACGACTCCGCCGTCAACAAGGAGATCGACGAGATCAACAAGCTGACCGACCTGGGCGCCGCCGCCAAGCGCTGGGGCGCGCTCGACAAGAAGGTCGGTGAGCAGGCACTGACCGTGCCGCTGTTCCACCCGGTCTACAAGCGCCTGTACGGCGAGTCCGTCAAGAACATCGTGATCAGCGACTGGACCGGCGTGCTGGACATCTCGCAGGTCGCGGTCAAGTAGCCATGACCGAAGCACTGCTGGTCAAGGAGGCGGGGGCCGTCGCGGCCCCCGCCTCCGGGGCCCATCCGTTCTGGCGCCGGCTGCGCACCCGGCGCTCGGCCCTCGTGGCCGCCGTCGTCGTCGCCCTGCTGGTCCTGACCGCGCTCGCCGCACCGCTGCTCGCGGGCATCGAGGGCCAGAACCCCACCACGTACCACCCGGATCTCGTCGACTCCGCCACCGGCGGGGTGCCGCTCGGCTCCTTCGGCGGGATCAGCGCCGAGCACTGGCTCGGCGTCGAACCGCTCACCGGACGCGACCTCTTCGCCCGCGTCGTGTACGGCGCCCGGGTCTCGCTCGGCGTCGCGCTCGGCGCGACCCTGCTCCAGGTCGTCATCGGCGTCCTCACCGGCCTCGCGGCCGGTCTCGGCAACCGCTTCGCCGACCAGGTGTTCAGCCGGATCACCGATGTCATGGTCGCCCTGCCGGTCATGGTGGCCGCCCTCGGCGCCCTCGCAGTCGTCCCGGCCGGATTCCCGCGCCCGGTGCTGATCGCGCTGCTCGTCGGCCTGGTCGGCTGGACCCACATCTCGAAGATCGTGCGCGCCAAGACGCTCGCGCTGAAATCGCTCGACCACGTCGCGGCCGCCCGACTCAGCGGCTGGGGGTCCTGGCAGATCGCCCGGCGCGAGCTGCTGCCCGCGCTGGCAGCGCCCGTGATCACGTACGCCGTCCTGCTCTTCCCCGCCAACATCGTCGTCGAGGCCGCCCTGTCGTTCCTCGGCGTCGGCATCAAGCCGCCCACACCGTCCTGGGGACAGATGCTCAGCGACGCCGACACCTGGTACCAGGCCGCGCCCACCTATCTGCTGATCCCGGCCGGGCTGCTCTTCGTCACCGTGCTGGCACTCACCGTCCTCGGCGAGGGCGTGCGCACCGCGCTCGACCCGCGCGCCGCCTCCCGGCTGCGGATCGGCACCGGCGCCAGGAAGGAGGCCGGAGCATGACGTGGTTCCTCCTGCGGCGCCTCGGCGGGGCGCTCTTCGTCCTGCTCGCCCTCAGCCTCGTCGTCTACGCCGCGTTCTACGTGGCACCGGGCAACGTCGCGCAGATCGCCTGCGGTCCGCGCTGCTCGCCCGCGCAGGTCGCCCAGGTCAGCGAACAACTGCGGCTCGACGACCCGGTGTACGTGCAGTACGCGCACTTCCTCCAGAGCCTGGTCGCCGGCCGCGACTACTCCACCGGAACCGGTGTGGTGCACTGCCAGGCCCCCTGCCTGGGACTCTCGTACCAGAGCGGTCAGCAGGTCACCCAGCTGATCGTCGCCAAGCTGCCGGCCACCGCCTCGCTCGCCGTCGGCGCCTTCGTGCTGTGGATGGTGCTCGGGGTCGGCACCGGAGTGCTCTCGGTGTGGCGGCGCGGCCGCGCCACCGAGCGCGTCCTCACCGGGATCACCCTGGCCGGCATGGCCACACCGGTCTTCGTGATCGGCCTGCTGCTCATCATCATCTGCGTCACTGCACTCCGGATCCTGCCGTTCCCGGACTACGTCCCCTTCACCGAGGACCCGGAGCAGTGGGCCTGGAACCTGCTGCTGCCCTGGATCTCCCTGGCGCTCGTCTCCGCGGCCCCGTACGCCCGGATGACCCGGGCCTCGATGCTGGAGACGCTCGCCGAGGACCATGTGCGCACCTTCAGGGCGTACGGGGTCAGCGAGCGGGTGATCGTCGGACGGCACGCGCTGCGCGGTGCGCTCGCGCCGGTGATCGCGCTCGGCGCACTGGACATCGGCTCGATGTTCGGCGGCGCCGTGCTCACCGAGTCCCTCTTCGGGATTCCGGGCGTCGGCCGCGAACTCGTCGCGGCCGTACGGAACGTGGACCTCCCGGTCGTCGTCGGGCTGGTGCTCGTCACCGGGTTCTTCGTCGTCCTCGCCAATGCCGTCGCGGACATTCTCCAGGCGATGGCCGACCGTCGGGTGGTGCTGTCATGAGTCTCGTCGAGGTCACCGATCTCTCGATCTCGTTCGGCGACGTGCACGCGGTGCGCGGACTGTCGTTCTCGCTGGAGGCGGGCGGCGCGCTCGGCGTCGTCGGTGAGTCCGGCTCCGGCAAGAGCGCGTCGGCGTACGCCCTGCTCGGACTGCACCGGGGGACCGGCGCCAGGGTCGGCGGCTCGATCCGGGTCGCCGGTGTGGACGTCCACACCGCCGACGACGCCGCACTGCGCGGGCTGCGCGGGGCGAAGGCGGCGATGGTCTTCCAGGACCCGCTGTCCTCGCTGGACCCGTACTACGCCGTCGGTGACCAGATCGCCCAGGTGTACCGCGTCCACAACCGGGTCTCCCGGCGGGCGGCGCGGACCAGGGCCGTCGAGGTGCTGGACCGGGTCGGCATCCCGGACGCGGTACGCCGCTCCCGCTCCCGGCCGCACGAGTTCTCCGGCGGGATGCGGCAACGGGCGCTGATCGCGATGGCGCTGGCCTGCGAGCCGGAGCTGCTGATCGCGGACGAGCCGACGACCGCGCTCGACGTCACCGTCCAGGCCCAGATCCTCGACCTGCTGCACAACCTGCGCCGCGAGACGGGCATGGGGCTGCTTCTGGTCACCCATGACGTGGGCGTGGCGGCGGAGTCCGTGGACGACGTGCTGGTGATGCGGTCCGGCCGCGCGGTGGAACGGGGGCCGGTGGCCCAGGTCCTCGGCGCCCCGCGCGAGCCCTACACCAAGGCGCTGCTGTCGGCGGTGCCGCGCATCGCTCCTGGGCCGGCCGGGCGCGCGGTCCTCGACAAGCCGGAGATCCCCGACCGGGCAGAGGTGCTCGTCGAGGCCGACGGTGTGCGGCAGGTGTTCGGCCGGGGGAAGTCCGCCCTGGCCGCCGTCGACGGGGTCTCCCTCACCGTCCGCCACGGCGAGACGCTCGGCATCGTCGGGGAGAGCGGCAGCGGCAAGACCACCCTCGGGCGGATGCTCGTCGGCCTGCTGGAGCCCACCTCCGGCCGGCTCACCCGGGTCGACCGGGTGCAGATGGTCTTCCAGGACCCGGTCTCCTCGCTCAACCCGCGCCGCTCCGTGGGCGAGTCCGTCGCGGACCCGCTGAGGGCGCGCGGGCAGCGTGACGAGGGCGCGATCAGGGCGCGTGTCCGGGACCTGCTGGAGCGCGTCGGGCTCGACCCGGAGCAGTACGACCGCTATCCGCACGAGTTCAGCGGCGGACAGCGCCAACGCGTCGGGATCGCGCGGGCGCTGGCCGCCGAACCGAGGCTGATCGTCTGCGACGAGGCGGTCTCCGCCCTGGACGTGACGACCCAGGCCCAGGTGACCGCGCTGCTGGCCGGGCTCCAGCGGGAACTGGGACTCGCGCTGGTCTTCATCGCGCACGATCTCGCGGTCGTACGCCAGGTCAGCGACCGGGTGGCCGTCATGCGCCACGGCCGGATCGTCGAGGAGGGCCCGGTGGAGCAGGTGTACGGAGAGCCCCGTGACCCGTACACCAAGCAGCTCCTGGCGGCCGTGCCGGCGCTCGATCCGGCGCTCGCGGCGGTCCGCCGCGCGGCTCGCGCGGAGTCGGCCGCCGCCTGACCGTACGTGATCGACTGCCTGACCGTCCGTGATCGACCGCCTCTATAGCGCGACGGAACGCTATGGGGGCGGGAAAGTTACGACGGTTCACCCCTTTCGGTGGTGCGACGGACAACCGTCCGTCGCACCACCGGCGTATCCGCTTACGGTCGTCCCGCTGCGAGTCGCCGATCCAACGGTGGCCGCCCACAAGGGAGATCGGGGGTGTGCTCGTGCGGATCGGACTCCTCACCGACGGTGGTTATCCGTATGCGACCGGTGAGTCCAGACTCTGGTGCGACCGTCTGGTGCGCGGGCTCGCGCAACACGAGTTCGATCTCTTCGCGCTCAGCCGCACCGCCGAACAGGAGGCGCGCGGCTGGGTCCAGCTCCCGCTTCAGGTGAGCCGGGTGCGGACGGCGCCGCTGTGGATCGCCGACGAGGACGCCCTGGGCCTGCACGCCCCCAGGGGGCTGCTGTCGCGACTGCTGTCCGGCGGGGGCGCGCACTCGTACGGACGGCGCGAACGACGGCGCTTCACCACCCACTTCACGGCGCTCGCGACCGCGGTCTGCGCCGCTGGTCGGACGGGCGGGGAGCGGGGTGACGGCACCGAGGCCGCCGGTCAGGGGGAGCGCGGCGGCGGGGGACGTACCGCCGCCGAGGACACACGGTTCACCGAGGGCCTCTACGGTCTCGCCGAACTGGCCTGCGAACACGGCGGACTTCCCGCGGCGCTCCGCTCCGAGACCGCGGTACGGATCCTGGAGGCCGCCTGCCGTGCGCCCGGCACCGGCCGCACCGTCCAGGCCGCCACCGTCCCCGACCTCCTCGCCTTCGCCGCCGAGCTCGACCGGGTACTGCGCCCGCTCTCCCTCGACTGGTACGACGAGGAGAGCCTCGGTGCCGTGGACCTCTGCCACGCCGCCTCGGGAGGCGCCGCCGCCCTGCCCGGCCTGCTGGCCAAACGCTTCTTCGGCGTGCCGCTGCTGGTCACCGAGCACTCCGTGCAGCTGCGGTCGCACTACCTCGCGGCGGCCGGAACCCCGCTCAGTGCGCCGGTGCGCGCCCTGCTCGCGAACTTCCACGGCCGGCTCGCCGCCGAGGTGTACCGCCAGGCCGCGCTCATCACCCCCGGCAATACGCACGCCCGGCGCTGGCAGGAGCGCTGCGGCGCGGAACCCGCCAAGGTGCGCACGGTCTACCCCGGCATGGAGTCCGGCCGGTTCGCGGCGCTGGGCGAGAACGAGGGCGACGGCGGCCCGGACACCCTGGTGTGGGTCGGCCGGATCGAGCCCGCCAAGGACCTGGTCGCCCTGCTGCACGCCTTCGCGGAGGTGCGCAGGGCCGAGCCGGACGCCCGGCTGCGGATCATCGGCGCGGCGGCCCAGGGGCCGGAGGGCGCCGGCTACCTCGCGCACTGCCGGGCACTCGCGGCCCAGCTGTTCCCGGACGAGGCCGCCGACGCGCACGCCGTCGGCGACAACCCGGTCTCCTTCGAAGACATCGGCGGGGCCGAGGTCCCCGACCTCGCCCAGGCGTACGCGGCCGGCGGGATCGTGGTGCTCTCCAGCGTGGTCGAGGGCTTCCCGATCAGCCTGGTCGAGGCGATGTTCTGCGGCCGGGCCACGGTCTCGACGGACGTCGGCGCGGTCGTCGAGGTCATCGGCGGGACGGGGCTCGTGGTGCCGCCGCGCAATCCCCGGGCGCTCGCGGACGCCTGTCTGGCGCTGCTGCGCGACCCGGAGCGCCGTGCGCGCCTGGGCGCGGCGGCCCGCGCCCGCGCGCTCGAACTCTTCACGGTCGAACAGAACCTCGCGGCATTTCGCGGCATTTACCTGGAGCTGATCGCTCGGGCGCCGGTACGCCGGGACACGGCGACGGTGAACGCGGACGGCGGACCGCGCCCCTTCGCCACCCCTCCGGAGGCCCACGTCCTCGGCCTGTGGCCCGAGCCCGACGAGATCTTCGCCCCGGAACCGGCCGAGCGCACACCCAGCTGGGCCGGGCACGGAGTCTGCGCGGGGGCGCGCGGAGCGGGGGACGGCGATGCGTGACCAGGAAGCGGCCGGGACCGGCCGCCGTACCGACCGGTCCGGGCCGCCCGGCGCCCCCGCCGAGGAAAACGGAGGCACGACGATGGGCCGCCCGACCGAGGTGCCCGGCACACCGGCGACCGGCAGTGGCTGGGACCCGCGCTCGCGGGCGCTGGTCTCCGATGCGCCGGCCGCCGACGTCTCCGAACCGGCCTGGGGGCCGGCCGCCCCCCAGGACACGCCGGCGGGCGGGTCGGCGGACGGTGTGACCGTGGCCTGGCCGGCGGCCGCCGCGGCGGAGAGCGCCCGCGCGGAGCCGGCACCACAAGGCGCCCCGGAGCGCGGAACACACCCCTCCTCCCGCGCACCCGAGCCGTCCCGCGCACCCGAGATCGCGCACGCACCCGAGATCGCGCACGCCGCTCCGGCGCGCAAACTCAGCACCGGGCGGCGCGGTCCCGCCGACCCCGTGAAGTCGCTCATGCACCGGCACCGCGAACTCTGCGAGCGTGCCGTCGATCCGCTGGAGATCGCCGCCGGGCTCGAAGCCCACGGCGTCACCGACCGCACCGCGGCCCGCTACCGGCACCGCGACGTGTTCTCGCTCGCCGAGGAACTCTTCGCACGGGTACCGGGTATCGCGGGGAGGCCCGTCGGAGCGCTCTCCGCTCCGGCGCGTGACGTCCAGACGCGCGCCGCATGGTCGCTCCGGGCCCTGCTGCCGGGCGCCGCCTGCCTGGCGACCCTCGTCTCGCTGCGGCTCACCGACGGAGTGCTCGGCGGCGAGGCGCGGCTCGCCATCGGCAGCGGCGGCGCGCTCCTCGCGCTCATCGGGCTCGGCCTCGCCCTGCGTACCGGCCCGCTCTCCACCGGCGGCCGCCCCGCCGGCGCCGCCACCCTGTACGGCTGCTGGCTGCTCGGCTACGCCCTGTACGGCGAGGCCCTGCTCCACCAGGTCCTCAGCGGCGGCCCGGAAGGCCCCTGGGCGATCACCCCGGCCCCGCTGCTCGGGCTCGCCGTCGCGGTCGCGCCTGCGGCCTGGTGCGCGCACCTCTTCTCTCTGCACGCACACCGCAAACTCAACGGCAGCCGCGCACTGGAGGAGTTCGCGGCAGGCGTGCGCCCCTTGCTGTTCGGCGCCGTCGCGTTCTTCCTCTGCGCCGTCACCGGGCTGCTCTGCCTGGCCGGCCTCGGGACCGGGGGCGGCGTCCCGGTCGGGGCCGCCGGCCTCGGGGTACTGCTCCTGCTGGCCCGGCTCCTCACCGTCCACGGCTTCCCCGAACCGGCCGCCACCGGACTCGCCGCCGCCTGCGCCGTCGAGGTGGCGGCCCCCGCCCTGGTCCTGGCCGGGCGGCTGCCCGGCCTCCACACCGTCGCCCGGCCCGTCGACGCCCTCGTGGCCGCGGCGGGCACCGGAGCCGTATCCGCCGTGGCCTGCGGCGCGGCCGCGCTCGGCCTGCTGACCACCGCCACCGTCGCTCTCTCCCGAGCATCTGCCCACACCGCCGCCTGACACACCACAAAGCCCCCGCGGAGCCGACGCCGCGGGTCTCTTCCGCACCGTACGCAACTGCCTCAAGGAGACACCGGACATGACCCCCCAATACCTCGCACCGGCAGCCCGCCGTCGGCACCCAGGGGGCGCGCGATGAGGGTGCTGCTGCTCGGAGCCAACGGATTCCTCGGCCGGTTCGTCGCCGACCGGCTGCTCGCCGACCCCGCCGTACACCTCACGGCGCTCGGCCGCGGCGACGACGCCGACGTACGGTTCGACCTCGCCAGCGGCAGCCCCGGAGCCCTCACCCGTTTCCTGGACGCCGTGCACCCCGGAGTCGTCGTCAACTGCGCGGGCGCCACCCGCGGCGGGGCGCGCGACCTGACCCGCCACAACACCGTCGCCGTCGCCACCGTCTGCGAGGCCATGCGGCGCAGCGGCTGCACCGCCCGGCTCGTCCAGGTCGGCTGCTCCTCGGAGTACGGCCCCTCGCAGCCCGGCTCGTCCACCGCGGAGGACGCCATCCCCCGCCCCGGCGGCCCGTACGGCGTCAGCAAGCTCGCCGCCACCGAACTCGTCCTCGGCTCCGGCCTCGACGCGGTCGTGCTGCGGGTCTTCTCGCCGGTCGGCCCCGGCACCCCGGCCGGTTCCCCGCTCGGCCGGCTCGCCGAGGCGATGCGCCGGGCCATGCAGTCCGGTGACGGGGAGCTGAAGCTCAGCGGCCTCGGCGTGCAGCGCGACTTCGTCGATGTGCGCGACGTCGCGCGCGCCGTGCACGCCGCCTCGCTCTCCGCCGCCCAGGGGGTCGTCAACATCGGCACCGGCCGGGCCGTGCGGCTGCGTGACGCGGCCGCCGTGCTCGCCAAGGTCGCCGGATACGCGGGCGCGCTCCACGAGCTGGACGCGCCCCCCGCGCGGCTGCCCATCGGCGCCCCCCGCACCTCCACCGAATCGGTCATGGAGCACCTCTCGGCCACCCCGTCGCCCTACCCGGACGGCTGCGGCGCCTGGCAGCAGGCGGATGTCCGCACGGCCAGGGACCGGCTCGGCTGGCGTCCCCGGATCAATCTGGAGGAGTCCCTCGCCGACATCTGGATGGAGGCGGCGTGCCGTATCTGACCAGTACCGGCACGGCCCGCAGGACCAGCGGCGCCGAACAGCTCGGCTTCGGCGTCCCCGGCTGTGCGCATCCGCTGCTCGCGCCCGTCGAATGGGCCGAGCTCGCCCGCCCCGGCACCCCGCTGCACTGGGCCGTCCTCAACATCGACAACGGCCCCGGCACCCGCCCCGACCCGCACTGTCTGGAGGCCGCGGGCCGGCTCCGCAACGCCCGCGAACGGGCCGTGCACGGCGAGGAGGCGCTGGACTCCGTAGGGGCCTCGGCGGGCAGGCTGCTCGGCCGCCTCGATCTGGCCTGCGGCGACCGGCCCTTCGACGAGCTGATCACCGACGCCCGGTCGTACCTGGACTGGTACCGGGTCGACGGCTTCTACCTCGACCGGTGTCCGGCCGGGCGCCCCGGCCTCCCGGCGGTCCGCCGGCTCACCAGCACGCTCGCCGCGCTCCTGGCGGACAGTGACAGCGCGCGGAACGGTGGACACCTGGTGCTGGGGCACGACACCCATCCGTATCCCGGCTACGCCGAGGCCGCCGACCAGCTCGTCACCTTCCGCGGCCCGTGGACGGACTACCGCTGGTCGCAGGTGGCGGAGTGGACCGCCGCCTACCCGCCCGGCCGGTTCGCGCACTTCGTGCACGGCGTCCCGCGCAGCCATCTGGAGGAGGCGATGCGGATCGCGCGCTGGCAGGGCGCCGGGACGATCTTCTTCACGGACCGCACCGGAGAGGAGGATCCGGTGAACAGGTGTGGACAAACCGATCCATTCGCGGCGCTGCCCAGGTACTGGGACGAAATCGTCTCGCGGATCGGACCTGGTATCTCGGAATGAGAGGGGGCGTGGCAGTGTTACGGCAAGAACAACCGTACGTAGCCGAAGTACGTAGAAACCGACCACCTGCATTGTTGAGGTTCCTGTGTCGCTGCCACCCCTGGTCGAGCCAGCTGCTGAGCTCACCGTCGACGAGGTCCGCAGGTACTCCCGCCACCTGATCATCCCGGATGTCGGGATGGACGGGCAGAAGCGGCTGAAGAACGCGAAGGTGCTCTGTGTGGGCGCCGGCGGTCTCGGCTCGCCGGCTCTGATGTACATGGCCGCCGCCGGTGTCGGAACGCTCGGCATCGTGGAGTTCGACGAGGTCGACGAGTCGAACCTGCAGCGCCAGATCATCCACAGCCAGGCCGACATCGGCCGGTCCAAGGCCGAGTCCGCCAAGGACTCGGTGCTCGGCATCAACCCGCTGGTGAACGTGGTCCTTCACGAGGAACGGCTCGAAGCCGAGAACGTGATGGGCATCTTCGCCCAGTACGACCTGATCGTGGACGGCACGGACAACTTCGCCACCCGCTATCTCGTCAACGATGCCGCGGTGCTGCTGAACAAGCCGTACGTCTGGGGCTCCATCTACCGGTTCGACGGCCAGGCGTCCGTCTTCTGGTCCGAGCACGGCCCCTGCTACCGCTGCCTCTACCCGGAGCCGCCGCCCCCCGGCATGGTTCCGTCCTGCGCCGAGGGCGGCGTCCTCGGCGTGCTCTGCGCGTCCGTCGGCTCCATCCAGGTCACCGAGGCCATCAAGCTGCTCGCCGGCATCGGCGACCCGCTCGTCGGCCGGCTGATGATCTACGACGCCCTGGAGATGCAGTACCGCCAGGTCAAGGTCCGCAAGGACCCCGACTGCGCGATCTGCGGCGAGAACCCGACCGTCACCGAGCTCATCGACTACGAGGCCTTCTGCGGCGTCGTGTCCGAGGAGGCCCAGGAGGCGGCGCTCGGCTCCACGATCACTCCCAAGCAGCTCAAGGAGTGGATCGACGCGGACGAGAAGATCGAGATCATCGACGTCCGCGAGCCGAACGAGTACGAGATCGTCTCGATCCCCGGCGCGAAGCTGATCCCGAAGAACGAGTTCCTGATGGGCAACGCCCTCCAGGACCTCCCGCAGGACAAGCGCATTGTGCTGCACTGCAAGACCGGTGTGCGCAGCGCCGAGGTCCTCGCGGTCCTCAAGTCGGCGGGCTTCACCGACGCGGTGCACGTCGGCGGCGGCGTGATCGGCTGGGTCAACCAGATCGAGCCCGAGAAGCCGGTGTACTAGGACGTTTCCGTCTGTTCGTTCCGAAGGGGCCGGTCCGCGTCGTGCGGGCCGGCCCCTTCGGCGTATCCGCCGTGCCGCCCTACGAGCAGGTCTTGCCGTCCGCAGGAACCTTCCCGTCCAGGAAGTACGTGTCCACCGTCGACGTCACGCAGGTGTTCCCGCCGTAGGCGCCGTGCCCCTCACCCTTGTTGGTGAGCAGGATGCCGACGCCCTTGCCCAGCTCGTCCGCCATCTTCCGCGCACCCTCGTACGGTGTCGCGGGATCGCCCGTGGTCCCCACGACCAGGATGGGACCGGCGCCCGGAGCGCTCGCCTCCGGGGTGTCGTGCTCACCCTTCACCGGCCAGTCGGAGCACCAGCCCGCGGTGTCCCACGCCAGGAACGGGCCGAAGACCGGGGACAGCCTCTCGAACTCGGGCAGCAGCGCCTTCGCCTCGGCCGCCGTCGGCCGGGCCTTGCTGTCCGCGCAGGAGATGGCCCGCTGCGAGTGGCTCTCGGTGTCGTAGTGCCCCTTCCCGTCACGGCCGTTGTACGAGTCGGCCAGCCGCAGCAGCTCGCTGCCCCGGCCGCCCTCCGCCTCGTCCAGTGCCCGGGTCAGGACCGGCCAGTTGTCCTTGGAGTAGAGCGGCATCACGATGCCCGTGATGGCCAGTGACTCGTTGAGCTCGCGGGACGTACCGGTCGGCAGCGGCTTCTTGTCGATCCGTGCCAGCAGCCGGGCGATGCGCCGGGTGCCCGCCTCCGGGTCCTGGCCGCGGCCCTTGAGGTAGTTCTCCAGCGCCCGCTGGAAGCCGGTCGCCTGGTTGCGGGCGTGCCCGACGGTGTCCGCCGTGGGGTCGACGACGGCGTCCAGGACGGTGCGCCCGACGTGGGACGGGAAGAGGTGCGCGTAGGTGCCGCCCAGCTCGGTGCCGTACGACATGCCGAAGTAGGTCAGCTTCCGGTCGCCGAGCACCTCGCGGATCAGGTCCAGGTCCCGGGCGGCGTTGGTCGTGCCGACGAACGGCAGGACCTTGCCCGAGCGGCGCTCGCAGCCGGCGCCGAAGTCCGCGCCGTCCTTCATGAACGCCGCCTCCTCCGCCGGCGTGTCCGGAGTCATGTCGACGTTCCGGCCGGCGTCCTCCTGCTCCTGGTCGGAGCGGCACCGCACCCCGGCGCTCCCGGCCACCCCACGCGGATCGAAGCCCACCAGGTCGTAGCGGGTGTTGAGCTTCCCGTACGAACCGGCGGCGCGCGGCAGGATGGAGACCCCCGAACCGCCGGGGCCGCCGAAGTTGAACAGCATCGAGCCCAGCCGGCGGCGCGTGTCCCGGGCCTCCTTGCGGATCAGTGCGATCCCGATCGTGGCACCGTCCGGCTCGGTGTAGTCCAGCGGGACGCGGACCGTCGCACACCGCCACTCCGAATCGGGAAGGGGAGTCTCGCCCTCGGGGGCGTCGCAGGTGGCCCAGTCCGGGTTCTGCGAGGTGAGCGAGCCGGGCAGCGCCGGAAGCCGCGCCGGCTTCCCGCTCGCGGTGGCCGAGGCGGATGGTGAGGCGGCCGCGGCGCCGTCCGCCCGGTCGGCGGACTTGTCGTCGGTACCGTCCTCGCAGCCCGCGAGCACCCCCGTCAGCAGCAGCGCGGCGGCGGCCAGCGCCCCGGCCCGTGCGTATGAGACCACGTGTGTGTCCCTCCCCGTTGTGCCTGCCCGGTCGGCAGTTCGCCCATCGTAGGACGGGGTCCGGTGCCGTCTGCCCTGGAGGCGACTGTCGTCGGGCTCAACGGCCTGAGGCTGCCGCGTCCCACCTTTCGCGGCACTCCGCCCCGCTGGAACAGATCCAACGGGGCGGAATCAACCGACAGGGGTCCGTAGCGTGCGGCGTGGCCGCCGAGGCGGCCGCCGGGGCGGCCGTGGCAGGGTCCGCAGGCCGGTCCGGCCCGGATGCTGTGATGTGTTCATGCTGTTCGTTCCTTTGCGGTTACGCGATTTCTTCCCGGGACCGGTAGTCGGTTCCGCGGCGAAACTCCCCGGGGTGGGGCACCCAGAACAAGGTGCGGGGCGCGGAAACGATTTGCTGGGGCCGATGAAGCCCGCGACGGCGGAGCGCGGTTCCAGCACGTGCACCACCAGGGCGCGCCGGTATCGCTTCTCCGCAAGCCCCTGGCAGACCGGCCGGGGCGTCAAGGCCCGCCCGGCCGACTGAGACTTCTGACGGCAGAACCACTGACGTTCTCGCGGCGACGGCATCCGGACGGCCCTACCCGCAGACCGTTCCGGCGGCCGGCACCTTGCCGTCCAGCAGATAGCCGCCCACCGCCTTCTGCACACAGGCGTTGCCGCTGTTGTACGCGCCGTGCCCCTCGCCCTTGTACGTCATCTCCACGCCGACGCCCTTGCCCAGCTCCTCGGCCATCGCCCGCGCGCCCTTGTACGGGGTCGCCGGGTCGCCGGTGTTGCCGATGACCAGCTGGGGGGCCGAGCCGGGGGCGCTGACATCGGGGTGCTCCCAGGTGCCCTGCACCGGCCAGCCGGTGCAGGCCATCAGGCCCCAGCCCAGGTAGTCGCCGAAGACCGGTGAGGCGTCGCGGAACCGGGGGAGCCTCGCCCTGGTCTGTTCCAGGGTGAACCGTTCCTTGGAGTCGGCACAGCTGATGGCCGTGTTGGCCGCGGCGGAATTGTCGTAGTGGCCGGTGTCCGAGCGGCCGTTGAGGGAGTCGGCGAGGGCCAGCAGCAGCCGGCCGTCACCGCCGTCCGCCTCGTCCAGGCCCTGTTCCAGCAGCGGCCAGGTCTCCTTGGAGTACAGGGCCGCGGCGATGCCGGTGGTGGCCTGCGTCTGCGTCAGCTTGCGTGAGCCGATCCCGGACACGGGCTTCTTCTCCAGGCGGCCGAGGAGATCGGACACCCCTTGCTCGACCTCGTCGCCGGTGGCACCCGGCAGCTTGCAGGCGTCGCCCCGGTCCGCGCAGTCCTTGGCGAAGTTGTCCAGCGCGAGCTGGAACCCCTTGGCCTGGCCCAGGGAGGACTGCTCGGCGTCCTCGGTCGGGTCCACCACCGCGTCCAGCACCGACCTGCCGACCTTCGCCGGGAACAGGTGCGCGTAGACGCCGCCCAGTTCGGTGCCGTACGAGATGCCGAAGTAGTACAGCCGGTCATCGCCGAGCACCTGACGCATCAGGTCCATGTCGCGGGCGGCGTTCGTCGTCCCGACGAAGGGCAGTTCCCTGCCCGAGTGCTTCTCGCAGGCCGCCGCGTACGTGTTCGTGTCGTCGGTGAACGCCTTCACCTCGGAGGCGTCGTCCGGCGTACCGTCGGCCTGGTACCGCGCGTCCAGCTGCTTGTCGTTCTCGCACGTCACCCCGTCGCTGCGGCCGACCCCGCGCGGGTCGAAGCTCACCAGGTCGTAGCGGGTGCGCAGCTTGTCGTACGCGGTGCCGAAGGCGGGCAGGGTGGCGACGCCGGAGGCGCCGGGGCCGCCGAAGTTGAAGATGAGCGAACCGATCCGGTTCTTCCGGTCCATGGCCTTCGCGCGGATGAGCGCCAGCTCGATCGTGTCGCCGGCGGGCTTGGCGTGGTCGAGCGGGACCTTCATGACGGAGCACTCCCAGACGGCCCCGCCGGGCAGTGGGGTCGGTGCGGCGCCGCCGCCCTCCGCCTGGGACGGGGCGGGACAGGGCTTCCACGTCAGCTTCTGGGCGGCGAGGGCGGCCGGGCCGGAGCTCGCGGCGGCGTTCGCCGCGTGCGGGGAACCCTCCGACCGGTCCGGTGCGTCCTTGCCACCGCCGTCCGAACAGCCGGTGAGCGGAAGCAGCACGGTCACGGTGGCGGCGAGGGCCGCGGCGCGCAGGGCAGGGGAGGTCCTCATCGCTCCATCGTGCGGCGGAGACCGGGAGGGTGCACGGGGCGCCGGTCCAAGCGGGTGGCCCCCCGACCGGACCCCCGCCGTCCCGGGAGCTTCTAGGGCGTGTTTCGAAAGTCCCGCCTGCCCGGCGGTGTCTGGCACGCACGCTCGCCGCGTTGTCGGGATCGCCCCGATACAACCAGTATCGGGG